>JAWOJC010000299.1:0-6748 GCA_046484315.1 Smithellaceae bacterium
CCCAGAAACTAAAAAGGATAAGAAGTCTTTACCTATCGCAGGTGTATTCTTCCTGCTTATCGTAATCCCCTTATCACTGATGGCGTTTTTAATCGCCAACGGCATGTTTAAGCTCGGGGTTACCATAAAAGAAAGAACAGTGAATGTTCTGGATCAGAAGTCTCAGGAAGAAATTAAGTCACGCGCCATCAATACCGCTGACGATGTAGCCAACTTTTTAATGGAAGTTAAAAAGGATGTCCTGGTCGCCACGATATTGCCGGCAACGGAGACTGCCTTCAAACAGTTTGTTTTAGAAAACAAAAAGCCGCTCTGGGTAAAAGACGAAAACAGAGTCCGGCAAATGATGAGCCCCCTGTACAAAGAAATGACTTTGACAGACAGACAGGGTAATGAAATCATCAAAATCTCCAACGGCCAGGCCGTTCCGTCCGCACGATTGAAAAACGTCAGCAATCCGGCCAACACGACCTACAAATCGGAAGATTACTTTTCTAAGACAAGAAACCTCAACAAAGGCCAGGTATACGTTTCCACGGTCATCGGAAATTACATATCGAAAGAGGCTTTTGAAAAAGGAGAAAGATTCTCAGGAATCGTGCGCTTTGCCACGCCGGTTTTCTCAGCGGAAGGCTTTGCCGGCATGATCACTCTGGCCCTGGATTATCGTCATCTGGCCAGATTCACCCGCCACCTCATACCGACGCAGATTGAGCAGGTTTATGAAGTGAACGCGGCCACCGGAAACTATTCATATATGGTGGATTCGAGCGGTTTCATCATTACTCATCCGAACGACTATCACATTCGTGGAATCGCCACAGATGGAAATTTCGTTCAGGCCTTGACTGAGAACAATGCTGAAGGATTAACTCAAAAAGGGATTGAGGTTCTTAATCTCAAACAATTGGGCTTTATGGATCCCAATCTTCCAGTCATCGCCAAAGAGGCGGCCTTGGGAAAATCGGGGATACTAACCTATCAGTTTGGCGGCATCACTAAATTTGTCGCTTACGCCCCGATTAAATTTGAAGCGGCCAACCTGAAGGGTCCGGCCGGCTTCGGTTGGATCGGCATGAGTGTGGAAGTAGAAAAATACAACGAAGCCGCTTCAAGCGTCTCGCAGAATATTGAAAAAGAAGCCAAAGCCTGGACGGCAGCGGTTATCTTTATCATCATCGCTTCGATGATCATCCTCTTCGGGATTATGTGGCTCCTGGTCCGCGGCATCACCCGTTCACTTCTGGCTGATGTTCCTGAAGGTTCGCAAGGTGAACTAACCTACGATGACGACGATGATGACAAATAACCATCGCCGCAATCACTAAAAAAAAGGCCGAATCATTTATGATTCGGCCTTTTTACTTGATGCGCCGGTCTCAAACCATCATTTCAGAAAATAAACAGGCACGAGAGAAGATCATAAGCCGAGTTCTGTTTTGCGTTTCGGTTACCCGAAATGCAACGATGATCATTCATCTGGAACGGCAGTTGCCTGCCGCCTCAAGCGACACTACCCGAGAACATCGGACGGGCCGCCCTTAAACGTTCTCCTATTTGGTCTTGCTCCGGATGGGGTTTACCATGCCTTTTCCGTCACCGGAAAAGCGGTGAGCTCTTACCTCGCCTTTTCACCCTTACCCCGCTTGAAAGCGAGGCGGTATTTTTTCTGTGGCACTTTCCTTAGGGTCGCCCCCAGTCGCCGTTAGCGACCATCCTGCCCTGCGGAGCTCGGACTTTCCTCCGACGGATAAAATCCGTCCGCGATCATCTGATCTTCTCCGGCCTGAAAGTGACCGTACATTGATTTTTGATTTCTTTCAAGGATTCTTCGAGCGCGCTTCTGTTTTCTTCGCTAATTCGTCTATCCGGCAAAGCCAAGGACTCCGGACACAGACATCGCCACAGGCATCTTGTCCGGATACATCATGTAAATATTAGCGGTTATGGTCATCAATGGCCTGATTGGCCAACTGATCGGCCTGAGCATTGTTGCACCGACGGACATGCAAAACCGAGAATGAAGCAAAGGAGGCCAGCAAAGCGCGTACTTCCTGCATTAACTGCTTCAGGTTTTCATTTTTGACTTTATAGGAACCATTGATCTGATTGGCCAGAAGCTCGGAATCCAAGTATACTTCAATATCCGGGTAATCCTCGGTCAGAGCGCCTTTTAAGCCGAGTATCAGCGCCCGGTATTCCGCTATGTTATTCGTGCAGTGACCGAGATATTCTTTCCCCTCCCACAAAACATTTTCCGCTTCATCCATGATCACAGCGCCGGCGCCGCCTATGCCGGGATTCCCCCGGCAGGCGCCATCCGTGAAAAGTTTGACTGTTTTCTTATCCATCATCGTTAAACCGTTTTGTCCTGATTTTGAAAATACATAATCCGATTGCAATTGGGACAGCTGAGCAACTCATTGGATCTCTGCAGTTCATTGTAGAGCTGCGGCGGGATATTCATGTGGCAACCATTGCACACAGCCTTCCAAACGGGAATGATGCCGATGCCGTTGTTGCGTTTTTTTACTTTTTCATACCGGACCAGCAGATCGGCGGGAATCGTCTTTTGCAGGTCATCGCGTTTCTGTGTCCAGGCCGCAGTATCAGCGTCAATCGCGCTGATGTCATCCTCGATGATTTTCTTTTCACGTTCATGTTGCAGGCGGGCTTCATTGAGCGTTTCCTCGTCCTTTTTGACCAGGGAGGATAGCCCCTCCATTTCGTCGAGTAACGCAATGGCCTGCACTTCGAGTTCCCCGCGTGTTTTTTCACCTGTTTCGATTTCCTTGAGCATGGCCTGATATTCCTTG
The DNA here is from genome assembly GCA_046484315.1 of Smithellaceae bacterium. Taxonomy (GTDB): domain Bacteria; phylum Desulfobacterota; class Syntrophia; order Syntrophales; family Smithellaceae; genus UBA8904. The sequence goes on from JAWOJC010000299.1 coordinate 2,817, forward strand.
TTGTTTTTTACCTCAAGCAGTCTTTCCTTTGTTTTGACCATGCCCTCCTGAATCTTTTTGACCTGAGCCTCGCATTCCTTATGTCGGGCTTTGAGCTCATCATAGCGTTTCTTATTGACTTCGACACTCTCCTGGTAGACGAGGAAGTCCGCTTCCATCTTTTTAATTTTTTCGGGCAGCCTGATGTTCTTGACGGAAAGTTTGACCAGCTGGGTGTAACACTCCTGTAAAGCGATTAACAATAATAATTTTTCTTTCAACGGATATCTCCTTTAGATTTTTGATAAAAAAAAAGCACCTGTTTAAGGTGCATTCTATACGGACGTTTCACTCATTTTTGGGGCTTCGCCGTAAAATGACAGTTGGAATTGTCCCTTCACGGCGGGGTAGACGCAGGCTGCCTCCCGGCAACTCTCTGTCTTTGCATATGCGGATGTCTGGGGCATTTTTAAATATCCAATCCTGAAAATTTTGGTGGGCCCACCTGGGATCGAACCAGGGACCTACCGGTTATGAGCCGGTGGCTCTACCAATTGAGCTATGGGCCCGTTTTTCCGATCATCACCGCCTGCTCGCATCTGCCCGGGCAACACATACGCTTCAGGAACAGACCAAAGCACTGTCTGCCCGCACGGCACTAAAGCATGTTTAGATATACCCAACGCAGGCGCTTGTCAATATTATTTTGCCGCGCGCTTGCGGGCAAGCAACTTGTCCTCTTTGGCAGAAGGCTCCGGATCGTCGTCCCGGTCGTCGGCATAACCCTCCGCCGAACCGCCAAACGACATGCCTGCCTCCGGCTCCATCGCCCCCAACCGGTCGCTGATGCCAAAACGCATCCGCAGCACCTTTTCCTCGCGGGGGGTGAGCGTGGAAAGGATCTTGCGCGTCTGATCCGCCAAATCCATGCTGATCGTGGCCTCCGAAGGTGACATGATCTTTTTGTCTTCGATAAAATCGCCGAGATGGCTGTCCTCTTCTTCGCCGATGGGCGTTTCAAGAGAAATGGGTTCTTTGGCGATTTTGAGGACCTTTCGAACCTTTTCGAGCGGATATTCCATTTTATTGGCAATTTCCTCAGGGGTCGGTTCGCGTCCAAGTTCCTGCACCAGATAGCGCGATGTACGGATCAGCTTGTTAATCGTCTCGATCATGTGCACGGGAATACGGATGGTGCGCGCCTGATCGGCAATAGCGCGCGTAATGGCCTGACGAATCCACCAGGTCGCATACGTGGAAAACTTGTATCCACGCTGATATTCGAACTTGTCTACCGCCTTCATCAGCCCGATGTTGCCCTCCTGGATCAAATCCAAGAACTGTAATCCGCGGTTGGTATATTTCTTGGCAATGCTGACCACCAAACGAAGATTCGCCTCCACCAGCTTTCTTTTCGCGATTTCCGCTTTAATCTCACCATCTTCAATGGAATCGACCACTGTCTTTAGCGTTACAGTGGGAATACCCACGTCTTTCGCAATCTGCTTACTCCGCTTCTGCGCCTCGGTCACGGCCTCATGACTTCTGCGAAGCAGATCGATGGAAATCTTGGCTTCTTTGGCCGCCTGTTTTTCGTCCTGCTTGGATTTCTTCATTTTAGACCAGGCTTTTTCCATCTGGGTGATCGTGAGGCCTGTTTCTTTTTTATAGTGGTTAATAATTTTTTCCGCTTTTCCAATCTCATCGGAATAATATCGTAAATTCGCAATAAAGCGGTGAATCTGCTTCTTGCTGAACCGGATTTTCCGACAAAGCGTAACAATGTTTTTCGTATTTTTTTCAAGCTCTGCGGTCAGCAGCTCTTTTTGCTTGGGCTTGATTGTCTTGGCTTTCAGTTTCTCCCGTAAAACCTCGTTGCGTTCACTGAAAAGCTTAATCCGCGCGATTAGTTTCAGCACCCGTTCCCGGTGCTCGTCTTCTTCCATGAATCCTTCTTCGTCTTCGATATTGTCGACCACGTTTTTGACGCGAATCTCTCCGGATTCCAGTTTCTCCCCGATACTGAAAACCTCAGCGATGGATACGGACAAACGGAAGATGGCCGACATGGTTTCACGCGCGCCTTCTTCGATCTTTTTGGCAATTTCCACTTCTCCTTCACGACTTAAAAGCGAAACGAGCCCCATTTCACGCAAATACATTTTGACCGGATCACCGGTCTTGCCTGCGCCGGGAACCAGCGCCAGGGTCTCAGGAAACTTACTCGGCAGAATATCTTCCACCGGTTTTTTTACAATCAGTTTATCCCCTTGCTCTGTATCAATAATGTCAATGTTCTTCTCACCAAATAGCATAATGATATCATCAATCTGGTCTGATGTATTGACATCCGACGGCAGCAGGTCGTTCACATCGTCGTATGTCAAAAAACCCTTTTCCTGCCCCAGCGATAGCAGCTTTTTAAATTCATCGGATTGAATTTCTTTGGCCATTTGGAATCTCCCGAAATCTGTTATGGTTTACTGTAATGCTTTCTCTTCCCGCATCAAGCGTTGCTTTTCATTGGTCAGCGCTTCCATCAATGCTCTGTCCCCGCTCTCCTGAGCCAGTTTCAACTGAAGTTGAATCTGGCGCTTTTGCTCTTTGTACCACTTCTCTTTGATTCTCCGGGCGTTATCGGAAAAATTTCTTTCCACCACATTCTCATCGGTTGGCGGCGCCTCAATACTTAATTTATAAATATATTCCCTGAGCGACTTGTCGTCCTCCGCTGCCAAAATAACGTTAATATCCAGATACCCCAGAAGCTTATAGGCCTGAATCATTTCTTCGCATACTTTTTTCAGACGCGTATCCAGATAATAATCAACGATCTTTTCATTTTCCATCTGGATCGTCATTTGCGGATACTCCAAAAGCAGACGAATCAGATTCATCTCCAGCGGATTCATCGACATAGGCACCGCGTGTTTGGGCGCGGCTGTTTTCGGCTCTATGTGCACCTCTTTACGATGCAGTTCCCGTTTCAGAAGCGCCTGGTCAATCCCCAGTTTTTCGGCAATCCGCTTAATAAAGAGATTCTTTTCAATTTCGTTGCCGATTTTATTAACAAACTCTATCGCGGTTTTAACCAGATCACGATTTTCCTCAAAGGTTTTTCCGTCTCCCAGCACATGATCAATATAATAATCACTGATCGCGGGTGCGCCCGCTATTAATTCGTCAAGTTTTTCCTTACCGTGTTTCTTTATAAAATCATCCGGATCACATCCTTCCGGAAGAATCAAAGCTCTGGCGCGCATGCTCGCGCCTAAAAACAATTCCAAAGACCGGTCCAACGCCTTGCGACCTGCCGCGTCCGGATCGAACAGCGCCACCACATCCTGGGTATAACGGCGTAAAAGCTCCAGATGGTCCCTGGTCAGCGCCGTACCCAACGTTGCCACAACATTATGAACTCCCGCGTTCGACAGGGAAATCACATCGAAATACCCTTCCACAATCAGACAAAAACCACTCTGTCGGATCGCCTCTCTGGCTTTCGGCAATCCGTACAGGTTTTTACCTTTCGTATAGACAGGCGATTCGGGCGAGTTGAGATATTTAGGTTCCCCCTCGCCGATAATTCTGCCGCCAAAAGCGATAATCTCCCCGAAGATATTTTCAATCGGGAAGATCAGCCTGCCGCGGAAACGGTCATAAAAGCCGCCTTCTTTGCCTGCGATAATCAGGCCCGCCTGCTCAGCGGATTTCAAAGACAGGCCGCACCCCTCAAGATAGTCGGTCAGGGTACGCCACGTGTCGGGTGCGTAACCCAGGCGGAACCGCTCAACCGTTTCTTCAGTAAGAGATCGTTTCTGTATATAGTCCCGCGCGATTTTTCCCGCAGGGGATGAAAGCTGCCTCGCAAACTGCTGAGCTGCCCGCAAATTTAAAAGAACCATTTCATCCCGCAGTGTATCTGCAGGATGGCCTTCCCTGCCGAAGGTCCG
>JAWOJC010000187.1:0-17089 GCA_046484315.1 Smithellaceae bacterium
CGGACCGTCTTTGCAGACGTATTTGCTGCCGACGTTGCATCGTCCGCATTTGCCGATACCGCACTTCATGCGCATTTCCAGCGAGGTGATGATGTTCTCCTTGGAAAAACCGATTTCAAAGAAGACCGGCAGGGTGAAGCGAATCATGACAGGCGGACCGCAAATCACGGCCACCGCATTTTCTTTGCTGGGGGATACTTCCTTGCAAACCGTGGGAACGAAGCCTTCCCGGCCCTTCCAAGTCGCGTCGCCCTTATCGACGGTCACGTTCAGATTCAAATCCGACCGTTTACTCCATGCTTCCAGTTCATCCTTGTAAAGCAGCAGGCCGGGCGTTCGCGCACCGTAAATCACGGTAATGTTACCAAAGCGCTTGCGGTTATCATCGGAAATCATGTAGTTGATCAGCGACCGCAGTGTGGTGAAAGCGAAACCGCCGCCGACGATGACGATGTTTTTCCCTTCAAGATATTCCAACGGCCAGGAGTTGCCCAACGGCCCGCGTAACCCCATGACCTCGCCTTCTTCCATTTCATGTAACGCCGTGGTTACCACACCGGCTTTCTGAACGGTAAATTCGACATACCCCTTCTGTGTGGGGGAAGACGCGATCCCAATCGGAGATTCCCCTTTGCCATAAATAGAGAGTTCGCCAAACTGTCCGGGAATATAGGCGTATTTCTGTTCATCTTCCGGATTGATGAATTTGAATCGGAATGTCTTTATGTCTTTGGTATCGACTTCAGTAATGATTTTATCCACAACGACGGGATATGGAATATACGGGTTTTGCATTACGAACTCCCTGTTTATAATTTTGAAATATCGGTTACAATTTTACGTATATCGATGTTCACGGGACAGTACATGACACATCGCCCGCAGCCCACGCAGGCAATCGCGTTGAAATTGTCCACATAATATTTGAACTTATGCATGGCGCGCTGACGCCATCTTTCTTTCTGTGAAGTGCGCGGGTTGTGACCCGACGTTTCCTTCGTGAAGAGCGGAAACATACAGGAATCCCAGGACCGGATGCGAACACCGTCCGCGCCTTTGACTTCATCACTGATGTCGAAGCAATGGCATGTGGGGCACAGATAGGTACAGGTTCCGCAGGCGAGGCATTTACCGTGAATGGTATTCCAGAAGGGATTGTCGAAATTGACATCCAGAATCGGTTTAACTTCATGCGCGGGAATTTTCGATTGGATCGCCTCTTTGGCTTTGGCTGCAATCTCCTCTTTCTTTGCATCCGCTGCGGTATCGGCTTTGGTGTCACCGAAATATTGGGTCAGCTTTTCTCCCTTGGGAGTAATAAACTCCACCAGGTAGTCGCCGCCAATCTCCGTCAGCAGAACATCCGCGCCTTCCGAAGATACAGGCTCTCCGTCAACGGACGTGCAGAAGCAGCTTGCGTAGGGGGGCTTGACACAGGCCATCGAGATCACGGTTGTGTTGTGTCTTTTGGCAATGTAATAAGCATCCTTGTACTTGTCCTGGTCGAAGAGTTTATCCAGAAGCGCAAAGCTGTGCGCGTCACAGGGGCGCACGCCGAACAAAACAGACTGATCGGCCTGGTTGACCTCTTCGGAAAACACCATCCCTTTTTCCGTGCGGGTGTATTTCATCAGGGTTTCCGTGTGAGGGAAGAAGACATTCTTCGGCGCGTTTTTGGAATTCAAATACGCAAAGTATGGTTCGTCATCTTTCTGCAAAGGCTCGAAAAGAACGTTGTCTTCCTTTTTCACCGGTGCCCAAACCAGAAGATCTCCGGCCATTTTCTTGGCAATGCCCGCCAGTGCCTCTTTTTTGATCAAACGTTTTTCCATAATTTTCCCTAATTTAGAATTTTCGCCAACTTTTAAGGTTCAAAAGCGTCGTTTTATCTGTTCATTATTTCACTAAATCAAGCGCAGCTGACTCAAGAGAGGCTGCACGTCCGTCAAATGCGTTTTGAATGTTTCCTGCGAGCCGGACAGGCCCATGGCCAGTGAAATCAATTCCGTAAAATAGAAAACAGGCATTTTCATATTCGCACTGGGACGCATCTCCAGATTGGCCATGCACATCGGACAGGCTGTCACCACGCAGTTTGCGCCGGCTTCTTTGGCGGCGCTCATCAGCTTGTCACACATATCGACAACAATGGCCGTCTTGCTGACCGACAATGAACCACCGCAACAATCCGTTTTATAGGACCAGTTTTTCACATCCGCACCGATCGATCCCATCATTTTGTCAAGCATGAAGGGATTTTCGTAATTTTCAAATTCACAGACTTCCGGCGGACGAAGCAGAAGGCAACCGTAATAAGAAACCGGTTTCAAGCCGGTAAGCGGTTTGACAACCTTTGCCGCCAGGGCGTCGATGCCGATTTCATTATAAATAACGTCTATCGGATTGCGAACGGTAATGCCGCCCTGATATTTCGCGCCGACCACGTTTTCTATTCTTGCTTTAAGGTCTTTATCGGCTTTCAAATGATGTTCCGCCATCTTAAAGCGGTTGAAACAGGCGGCACAGGGCACCATGACATCCATCGCCTCTTTCTCTGCGGCGATGAGATTGCGTGCCGGCAAAGCGACGGACAAATCGAAATTGGTGTTGTGCGCCGCGGATGCCCCGCAGCAGGACCAATCGTCAATTTCCTTGAGCTCGATGCTGAGTGCCTGACTGACTGCCTTCATGGACTGATCATATTCTTTTGCCATCCCATGCAACGAACAGCCCGGATAGTATGAAACTTTCAAGAGAGTAGCCTCCTTCTATGCTTGTTACTTCGACGCGTCAGACCGTGGATCGTCCAACGCATAACGATCATTTACTCTGCGTTTTTTCAAAAATACTTTTAATCGATTTCATATCCTTCGTGCGCGGTGGAAAAAACGACAACTTTCCTTTGAGCAGCATCCCCGGCGCAATATCCACATCCGAAAAGAAATCCTTCGATTTCAATTTGTAATGAACGGTCATCATCATCTCGTGGACGCGGCCGCCGAATTTAATACTGGAGAGAAACGCCTCATGGAATTTCAGGACATTGGCTTCTTTCGCAGCAACGCCTTCTTCAATCGCCATCTGCCTGAGCACATCCATCATCCGCGCGATGTCCACCTGATTCGGGCACCGTGTGATGCAGGTTTCACACGACAGGCAAAGCCAAATCGTCGAACTGGCGAGCACTTTGTCTTTCTGCCCGTTCTGAATCATCTTGATCACCTTGTTGGGGTTGTATTCCATGTACGACGCGGCGGGACAGCCAGCCGTGCATTTCCGGCAGTGGTAACAGGCCTGCAGCGGAACCCCGTGTATCTTTTTGTTTACTGCTTCCAGAAAAGTTTCCATGTAAACTCCGTCATTTCAAACAAATTATGGGTTGAAGATGAAATCTTCTTTATCGTGATGCTCGTCATATCTGCCCAGCGGTGGCATATCTTCCATCGAGGAACCTGCCCGATTGCCGAAGAGATTCCAACAATCCTTATCAATTTTTTTAAGGAATTTTCTCAGATCCACGCCCATCGGACAAACGGCAACACAGGAACCGCAATCGACACAGCGTCCAACCATGTGAAACAGCCGCATCAACTGAAACACTTGGGTGTCTGTCTTGTCCTCACCGATACCGACCCATTGCGGCTGGCTTTGTTCGGCAAAACAAGTCGGACAATAACATGACGGGCAGGCCTGACGACAAGCATTGCACCGCATACACTTTTCCATTTCCTTGCTGAAGTAGGCCCAGCGTTCTTCAATGGTTTTTCCTTCAAATTCTTTCACGTCGTCGTACTCGGCATCCGGATTCATTGGCGGGGCCGCTGCCCCGATCATCATATCGGAAATCACGGGGTTGTTGAAACGGCATGTCCGGCAGCTTTCAGCCAGAAGATCCTTGAGCGCGAGTGTTTTGTCACCGTCGGATGTCTTTATTTTAATCTGACCGCCATCGATACTACCTTCTATGATGTCCGCGCCGCCAATGGCCGCCTTCATCGCTTTTCCATCCAAATAGCCTTCACAGGGAACACCGATGATATAAACGTCTTCACGTTCATATTGTCTTTCCTGCAATTGAATGACAAGCGATCGGGTCGCGCAGCCGCGGGCCACAACGCCGATGACTTTCTTTTTCCGGTCTTCGGGCTTGACGCGCTTTTGTGAATTCTTATGCTGAGTGATCAGATCGTGCACAAATTTTACCGGGTTCTGCGTGCAGAGATGATTCCAGACCAGATTGTCTGCCTCTTCCGGCTTCGTGACAAAACAAGGTGTGGCCGTTAACGGAAGTGTGCCCTTTTCATAGCCGATGATCACGTCGACTTTCTTTTCCAAAAGCAGCCTTTTTGCTTCTTCCCGCAATTTTGTTTCGATGTTTTCCACAGTGATGATTTCCCCGTTTATTTTTAATTATCTTTCGCTCAATGAGGCGATCTATTTAAGGAGCTTCTTCGCCGGCCCCAGAGCCTTAACTTTCGCCGTAACACCTTTGACAACCTGCGCGAAACGGTCACCTTCGGAAGCGGAAACCCAGGTAAAAATAGTTCTGTCGCCTTCCACACCGATGTAATTCAGGAAACTTTTTAACGTCGCAAACTTGCGGCGCGCCACCAGATTTCCCGAGATATAGTGGCATTCACCCGGGTGTCAACCGGAAACCAAGACACCGTCTGCACCCGTCTGCAGAGCTTTCACGATATAGAAAGGATTAATTCTTCCCGTGCAGGGAACGCGTATAATACGCACATTGGTCGGATACTGGATTCTGCTGATACCAGCAAGATCGGCCCCCGCGTAAGTACACCAGTTGCAAACGATGGCAACGATTTTCGGTTCCCATTCTTTGCTTGCCAAATTTTCAGCCATATATTCTCCTTCCAGCGGCAATGCGGCATTAGCAGCCGTCACCTTAGTTTATATTGTAGATCTGGGCCAACACTTCTTCGTTATTAAAGCCATTCAAGTCGACCGCGTTCATGCGACACGATGCCGTGCAGACACCGCATCCTTTGCACAATACGGTGTTCACCACCGCGCAGGCTTCCTTGACATCCACCTCAATGGCGCTATACGGACAATTGATTTCGCAAAGACCGCAGGCGGAGCATCGTTCTTTATTGACATACGCGGTTTTGCCTTCCGCCTCGATGAAATCAAGGCTTAAAACCAGACAGGCGCGCGATACGGCGGCGTTGGCCTGCGTGATCGACTCATCGCTGAACTTGGGCGAATGCGACATGCCGCACATGAACACGCCGTCGGTCGCGAAATCCACCGGGCGCAACTTGACGTGCGCTTCGAGGTAAAATCCGTCCTGATTGGTCGGCACTTTCAACATATTGCCGATAGCCGCGTTTTCCGGATTCGGCACCACGCCGACGCTTAATCCTACGACATCCGCAGGCAAAGCAATGGCCTCATTGAGAATTGGATCAAAGACACGGACTTCCACTTTGTCGCCTACCGCAACTACTTCGGGTTTACGGTTTTCTTCGTAGGAAACAAATTTGATGTTCAATTCTCTGGCTTTTTTATAATAGTCTTCCTTAAAGGCAAAGGTGCGAATGTCCCGGTAAAGTATGGTGATATCGCGTGACGGATCGTCTGCTTTAAGTTCGAGCGCGTTTTTGATCGCTTCGGAACAACAGTAGCGGCTGCAATAAGGCCTTTCCTTTTCCCGACTGCCCACACATTGAATCATGACAATGTTTTTCACAGAGGCCAGTTTCGGATCTTTTTCATAGATCAGCGTCTCGAGTTCTCTTTGCGTTTTTACCTTGTCACTCTGACCGTAGAGATACTCCTTGGGCGTGTTTTCATAAGCGCCGGTAGCGACCAGCACCACGCCATGCTCGAAAACTTTCTCGCCTTCTTTGGTTTCCACAGTGGTTTTGTAGTTGCCGATAAAACCATCGATCTTTTTAATCTGCGCGGAAGTTTCCACCGTGATTAATGGATTATTATAAATTTTCTCCAAAAGCCCTTTGAGGTGTGATCGGGTATCCAGGCCTTCGAGCGTTTTATACAGATGATTATAGTTACCACCCAATCGATCATCTTTTTCAATAACGAATGACGCAAATCCCTGATCGGCCAGTGACAGAGCCGCAGTCATACCGGCCAAACCGCCGCCGATAATCAGAGCCTGATGATTCACGGCCAACTGTCCCGGCTTCAATGGTTTGAGATATTGGGCTTTGGCGACCGCCATTCGCAAAAGGTCTTTTGCTTTTTCCGTGGCTTTTTCCGGTTCATGCATATGCACCCAGGAATCCTGGTCGCGAATATTGGCCATCTCAAACAGATAGCGGTTCAAACCGGCTTTCTCGCAGTTTTCCTGGAAAAGCCCTTCATGGGTTCTGGGGGAGCAGGAAGCGACGACAACTCTTGTGAGATTCTTTTCTTCGATGACTTCCGCCATCTTCACCGCGGTATCCTGTGAGCAGGTGAAAAGGTTGTCGGCCGTGTAGACGACGGTCGGCAAGGTCGCGGCATAATCTCTGACCGCAGGCACATCGACAACCCCGCCGATGTTGATACCGCAATGACAGACAAAGACGCCGGTGCGCACGCCCTGGCCGCGAAGGTCTTTTTCTTCCGGCACGTCAGGCGGCGAGATCATGGTACCGCGCTTCGCGGCCAACAAACCTTCCGCACATGCGGCTGCGGCTGATGCCTCCATAACGGTTTCGGGAATATCTTTCGGTCCGCCGAACGCGCCGCAGACAAAAACACCCGGACGCGAGGTCTGAACAGGGTTGTCCAGCTGCGTCTTGCAAAATCCGTGTTCTTCGAGATCTATGCCCAGGCTTGCGGAAAGCTTCCTGGCATCTTTAGGGGGCATGAGACCGACGGATAAAACGACCATGTCGAATTCTTCTTCGGTAAAGCTGCCATCCTGATTAACGTATTTAATGAGCAAATTGTTGGTCTGCTGCAATTCTTTAATCACGGACGGCATCGACCGGATGTAGCGAATGCCGTATTCGTCCTTGGCACGATTGACGAAACGATCAAAATCCTTGCCATGAGCGCGAATGTCCATATAAAAAATGGTCGGCTCAAGGCCCTTGGCGTGTTCCTTACCGATGATCGCTTCCTTGGTGGCATACATGCAGCATACCGACGAACACCAGCTGTTGCCGCAGGAAACATCGCGGGAACCAACACATTGAATGAAGGCAACTTTTTTGGGCTCTTTCCCGTCAGAGATTCTCTGCACGTGCCCGAAATACGGACCCGACGCGGATAAAATTCTTTCAAACTGAAGCGCTGTGACCACGTTTTTATAGACCCCGTAGCCATACTCGCCCCGCAGACGCGCGTCAAATATTTCGAAACCCGGCGAAGCAATGACCGCGCCGACTTCAATCGTTTCTTCTTCAATTTTCATGTCGTGATCGATAGCTTTGGCCAGACAGACATCCACGCACTGATAACATTCAGAACAGATGCCGCAGGCCAGACATCGACTTGCTTCCGCTATTGCCTGGGCTTCGGAAAATCCGATGCCGACTTCCTGGAAACTGGTTCGGCGTTCTTCGGGTTTCATATGGGGATATTTTTCACGAGGCACCTTGGGCACATCGGAAACATCCGCTTTGTCCGCCAGATCCTTTGTCCAGTCTTTTTCCCGACCGGCTTTCATGTCCTGACCTTGCAGATAACGATCAATGGATTTGGCCGCTTCCTTGCCTGAGAAGACTGCTTTCACCACGGTCTGCGGACCGGTTGAAACGTCGCCCCCGGTGAAGATGCCGGGAATGTTGGTTGCGTATGTGACAGCATCAAAGTCCACATTGTTCCATTTGTTGATGGAAACCCCGCTCTCCTTCGTGATGAAGGACAAATCCGCTTCCTGACCGATGGCCGGAACAATGGCGTCGCATTCAATGATGAATTCCGATCCCTTCACTTCCACAGGACGGCGACGACCGCTGGCATCCGGTTCACCCAGTTCCATACGCGTGCATTCAATGCCTGTCACTTTCCCGTTGTCGCCAACCACGCGCTTCGGAGCGACCAGGAATTTCATTTCAATACCTTCTTCAATGGCCTCTTCAATTTCTTCGGGAGAGGCGGGCATTTCAGCGCGGGTCCGGCGATAGAGGATAAATACATTCTTCGAACCGGTGCGCACCGCCGTTCTAACCGCGTCCATCGCGACGTTTCCGCCGCCGATGACGGCAACCCGGTCGCCCAGAGAAACTTTTTCACCCAAATTAATGCGCATGAGGTAATCCACGCCGTGGATGACACCCTGGATATCTTCACCGGGGATATTGAGCTTGCTGCTCTTCATGGTGCCGCAGCCGATAAAGACCGCGCTGTAGTCGCTTTTGAGCTGATCGAAGGAAATATCCCTGCCGATTCGGGTGTTGAGATGAATTTTCACACCCAGATCCTGAATCACCTTGATTTCCGCGTTGAGAACATTTTTAGGCAGGCGATACTCGGGAATACCGACAGCCAGCCACCCGCCGGCTACCGGCAGCGCTTCAAAGACCTCCACATCATACCCTTCAATCGCCAGATAGTACGCACAAGTCAGGCCTGAAGGACCTGCGCCGACCACGGCAACTTTCTTTCCCTTGCTTGCTTTTTTCTCCGGAAGGTAACGCGTGTCGCTGTTCAAATCAAGATCCGCGACAAAGCGTTTCAGATGCATGATGTCAATGGGATCATCAACCTTGCCTCGCATACAGGCTGTTTCGCAGGGATGGTTGCAGACACGCCCGCAAACAATTGGAAACGGGTTGTCTTGCTTGATGAGTTTAAGAGCTTCCTGGAATTTTCCCTCCGCGATCAGCGCCACATAGCCTTGGACACTGATATGCGTGGGGCAATGCGCTTTACACGGAGACGTTCCCAGCTTGTCAATCGCGAAGCCGCTGGGAATGGCCTGCGGGAAATGACGATAGATCGCTTTTCGTTCACTCAGATTTCCATTGAAGCTGGACTTGACTGATATGGGGCACACTTTTTCACAGTCCCCACAGCCTGTACATTTATCAAGATTTACATATCGCGGCGCGGAGGTCAGCTTAACTTTGAACTTTCCGGGCTCACCCTCCACAGAATCGACTGTGCGCCTCGTCTTGATTTCGACATTGGGGTGTCGTCCGACTTCGACGAGTTTCGGCGACAGAATACAGGCGGAGCAGTCATTGGTCGGAAACGTTTTATCCAGCTGGGCCATCACACCGCCGATACTGATCTCGTTTTCAACGACATAGACTTTCATTCCGGAATTGGCTAAATCGAGAGAGGCCTGAATACCGGCAATCCCGGATCCAACCACCATTACCGCACCAACTTTTTCGTTATCTTTCACCACGTGATTACACCTCGTTATTGTATGAAAAGCTACATGTAAACCTGCCTGAAACTAAAGTCTGACCGGCGTTCGTCGGCTAACATACTTTAAATATCGTGTCAAGAGGGCAAGATAAGTTGATTGCGATATTCATGCTCAACGGCTCGTTATTATGAATATATTTTTTTGACTATCGTTCATACTAGTCTTTCATTCGCCTGATAAAGTTTGAAATTGATCCGAGGGAAATGATATATTTTGCGCGTAAAATCGCTGTATTATACGATTGCCATCACGGTTCCATAAATAATGTCAATAATAATAAGCTATTGAAATCTCAAAACCCGGTCCATCTGCCGCATACCGTTTTCAGGGCGTCGTCCTGATTAAAAACTATACGTTCCCACCAAACTTCCTCTCTATCTTCCACACCTGCATGAAAGACACACATGTCATGCACGATTGAGCAAATGAGCACCAATCGTTTTTGGCCGGATGAAGATGAAAGCCATTTGCCCATGAGAATAGGATCAAACAGGATCATTTCGGCACATACCCTTATATACTTATTTTTATTGATTATTAAAAACCAAACAGAAAAACAACCTACCTACAAAAAATGTTGAAAAACATTCTTAATTTGTACCAGAGACGTTATTCTTGAAAGAGAAGAGAGCAGACGAGAATACTTTCCCTAAAATAATTTCTTTTATTCATATACATATCAAACACTTGCAACAATCGCTTCTCTTTACAAGACCATTTTTTCACTCTGGCACGTTATTTGTTATATTTTCATGTACAAAGACACCATTTACAAAGACGTGGTCCATGAAAAAAACGAAAAATGGAAGAGAGGACTGGATAATGCGACTGGCAAAATCTAAACCATCAAGGTCGGCGGTTTCAGATCAGGGTCACTTATTGACATTACTGGAACCTTATCAGGAAACCGGTCAGGTTTTTTATAACAAAACACAGTTCCACCACATCCTTCATGTTGAAAAAATTCGTTCTGAACGAACACAAAGGCCCTTGCTCCTGATGCTTTTAGATATTTCAGCAACCCTGAACGGGACCGAAAACCAGGAAACACCTTTAAGGATCCAGTCGGCAATCCATCCGGCACTCCGGGAAGCGGATATTCGCGGATGGTATCATGAAAACAAGACCATCGGTATTATTTTCACAGAGATCAGCTCGATTGACACCTGTTCCATAGAAGCCATTATCAGCAAAATTCACAAATGCTTTCGTGAAGAACTGGATCCGGAATTAATAAGTAAAATCAGCATTTTCTTTCACATATACCCCCGGACATCATGATGCGCGCCTTTAGATTTTTTTTAATGTTTTTTTTCATTATGCTGCCTGTCAGCTCATGCGGATTCGCACAGCCCTCAGAACAACGAGCGCCGACTGTGGGAGGCGCATGTTCATATAAAACCTACCCGGGATGGGCAACTATTGTGCTGATCAAACCCATGAAAGGACCATTGGACACAGACGTGAAACGTTTCGAGGTGAATTTCTCTTTTCTGCCGGATGATAAAATCAAGGAAGCTTTCGCCCGGACGGAAGGAAAAATATTTCCACTCTACGATAAACACCTGCATCATCCGGATACGGAGTTTATCGACAAGCACCATATCCGGACGGGATCTGTTCTCAGAGGAACCCTTGAGGTTATCACCCGGGGCACTTGCACGCCTGTTTTCTTTAATTTTCCCGATTTAGCTTCTGAAAAGTAGAATCCTTATACGACGGAAAATATCACCACACCAAAAAAACTCTTTTATCTCACCCTGCCTTTTGCCGTTTTGTTTCATTGGCCCGCCTGGCTGTTTGCATCGTCCGCTCAGGCATGACGCCGGAGATGCCGAAAATCACCGTTCACGGACCTCATACCTCAGGAAGATGACGGGGCTGCGGGGTTTCAAGCGACAGGAGATGGTTTTCGATCCATTGCCACAGCGCTTCTTTTCCTTTCATGGTTTTCGCCGAAAAAAGAATCGTGTTTTTAGACGCGCTTTCACCCAGTGCTTTCTCAATGAGCTTTCGTCGCACGATGGCCTGATTATTGGATAATTTATCTGCCTTCGTTAAAATTGACAGATAGGGAATCCGGTAATGCTCCAGCCAGTTTTGCAAAGCCAGATCATCTTCACTCGGGTCGCGACGGATATCCAGAATTAAGATAATCAAAGCAAGATTCTGTCGCTCCCGCAAATAGGATTCAATCATGTCGCCCCAGTCTTTTTTTACAGACCGGGAAACCTTGGCAAAACCGTATCCGGGCAGATCCACGAAGAAAAATTTCTCGTTGATGGAAAAAAAATTAATCAGTTGTGTTCTTCCCGGGGTATTGCTGGTCTTTGCCAAATGCTTCCTGCCCACCAGCGCGTTGATCAGAGAGGACTTCCCCACATTGGAGCGCCCGACAAAAGCAATGTCAGGCATCGTCGGCAAAGGATATTGCGGCGGCCAAACAGCGCTTTTGATAAATTCTGCACTTTGTATTTTCATAGACAACATTTTCCAGCCGCACCTGATGGCCGACTATTCCTTTTCAAACACAATCCCATACTTTTCAAGTTTTCGTTCCAATGTCGGACGCGCAATACCCAATGTCTCGCAGACTTCCCCCTTGTTCATACTGGTTTCCCTGAGAATTTTCCGGATATAACGTTCTTCCACCTGATCGAGGGTTAAAAATTTACCCGCGTCATCATGGGTAAACAAGTCTTCTGTTTCTTCCTGATGGCCTGAAAGAATGGGATCTTCCTTCCCCAGATCCGGAAAATCCGCAATCCCGAGCACCTGGCCCTTGGCCACCACGCAAGCCCGAACCAGCAGATTTTCCAGTTCGCGAACGTTGCCGGGCCACGCGTAAGTCATAAATTGTTCCATGACCTCATCGGATACGCCGATAATCTTTTTATGGAGATCCAGATTGATCTTGGACAGCAGGTAGTCAATCAGAGAGGGAATGTCCTGCCGTCGATTGCGAAGCGGTGGCAAATTGATCGCGACGATATTCAGCCGGTAATAAAGATCATCCCGGAACCTGCCCTCTTTGACCATTAACTTTAAATCTTTATTGGTCGCGGCCAGGATACGGGCATGTACTTTCACCCGGTCCTTGCCGCCAACCCGTTCAAATTCCATTTCCTGCAACACGCGCAGCAGTTTCGCCTGCAAATTGATCGACATCTCGCTGATCTCGTCGAGAAAGACACTGCCCATTCGCGCCAGTTCAAACTTGCCAAGTTTGCGGGCAATGGCGCCGGTAAAAGAACCTTTTTCGTGACCAAACAGCTCCGATTCCAGCAGCGTTTCCACAATGGCAGAGCAGTTTACGGCAATGAAGGGTTCGTCCGGCGAAGTATTGTTATGAATAACCTTGGCAATCAGCTCCTTGCCGGTACCGCTCTCACCTTGTATCAGTACGGTGGTCCGGCTTTTGGAAACAGTGCCGATGGTTTTGAAGATCTCTCTCATTTCGTTGCCGGTGCCGATAATATCGCCGACGCGGAAGTTGCGGGAAGGCTCCATCAGCAAGCCATCAATCTTTTTTTCCATTTCCATGGACTTGAGAGCCTTTTTGATGGCAATGTCGAGTTCATCCACATTGATCGGTTTGTGAATATAATCGAACGCACCGCCCTTCATGGCATTGATCGTGGTTTCCATGTCATGAAAGGCAGTGATCATGATGACCTTTACATTCTCGTTCTCCTCTTTAAGATCTTCCAAAACAGAAAAGCCGTCCACGTCGGGCAGGCGGATATCCAAAATAACAACGTCCGAAGGTTCCTCGACATATTTGTTCAGGCCATCGGTTCCTGTCAGAGCGGTTCTGACGGTGTATCCCTCCTCCGCCAGATACAAATCCAGTGTCTCTACAATCGACGCGTCATCATCTATTACCAGAATCGTTGCCATCATCCTAAACCTTCGCAGCGTGACGGTCTTACCGCCGCGCCCGCCATGCGTTCTGTATTTAATTGTCTTTCTAACTCAGATACCCTTCGCTGCTGGGCAAGGTAACACATACCTTTGTCCCCCTGCCGATTTCACTGATGATTTCAATTTTTCCCTGATGCTGTTCAACGATTTTGGACACCTGCGAAAGTCCCAGACCGGTCCCATGTTTTTTCTTTGTGAAAAAAGGATTAAACAGATGAGGCATATCTTCGTCAGCAATTCCAGCACCGTTGTCTTCCACAATGACCAGCACGGACGGCGGTTGAGAACCTATGCTACGGGCAGATATCCGGATGGATCCATTGTTATCCACTGCTTCCACCGCGTTACGGATGATGTTCAAAAAAGCGTCTGTGATCATCGCCGGATCAACGTTGACCTGCGGGATATTTTGCACATCAATTTTCACATCTACAGATTTGGCTAAAATACCCTGCTCAGCCAGCGCAACGGCCTGTTCCAAGACTTTGACCAGATCCACCTGCACGATCCGGGGCGCCACCGGCTTGGCATACACCAGCACATTGTTGACCAGTTCCTCAAGGTGCTCAACTTCTTTTTGCGCGATCTTAAACCTTTTCAGATCATTGCCTTCCGGCGTCATGCGTTTTTCGAGAATATGCAGACTCATTTTGATCGATGAAAGCGGGTTGCGGATTTCATGCGCAATACCTGCTGACAATTGCCCTAAAGCCGCCAGCTTCTGGCTTTCGTAAAGCTTCTTTTCCAGATTTTTAAATTCCGTGATATCGCGCTGCACCAGGATATACCGGTCTGTACCGATCACCGGAGACGTCGTCACCAGAAGATTGTTTTTACGTCCGTCCTTCGCCGTGATCTCTATTTCGTAAGGTTTGTAAATTCCGCTTTTTGCCTCTTCCCATTTTGTCAAAACGAAATCAACATTCTCCGGCGCGACAAAATCCAGAAAATGTCGCCCTTTAAATTCACTTTGCGTCTTTTTGAGCCCCGAACTTACGAAATTGACAACCCCGTCCTTATCCAATTCATAGATTTTGTCCGGCAGACTCTTAACGATGGACTGCATGTAATTATAGAGTCCTTCTATTTCCCGCCGCAGCTCGATATTTTCAGCCAGTTCGTTTTGCAACGTCTCAGCGTATTCCCGCAAACTTCTGGCAAGCTCTTCTTCATGGGAGACATCCTGAAGCGTTTCAATCGCCGCGATGATTTCTCCGTCTTCATCAAAGATGGGAGACGCCAGAAAGTACATATGACGGCTTTGCCCGCCGAGATTGTCAAAGTAATCGTTGGCCTCATACGCGCCCGAAATCTTTTCGGACATCTTAACTTTTTTCGCACCGTAAAACTTATTGAGTCCCTCCAGGTCCTGTTCAATGATCAGGTCGGCGATCACCGGCCTTTGGACGGAATAGAACGGCATATAGTGATGGTCCGTTCCCAGCATGTCCTGCGCGGTATATCCCGTGAGCTCCATGCAGGAGCGGTTCCATAAAATAACCTTATGCTCTTTGTTAATGACGAAGCTCGGAATCGGAGAACCTTCAATAATACCGTCGATGGTTTTCTTTTCACGCAACAGCTTTTCCTGCCAGGCTTCCCGTTCTCTCAACCGCTCCTGCTCTTCCTGCATTCGAATTCTTTTACCCTCACGGAACGCAAAAGAGATACCGGCCACCACCACCACAAGAATAAGGGTAATGGCGCTGAACATTGTATAAATGAAGGTCGTCCGCACGGGTGCGACCACACGACTATAGGGGGCCGCAACCAGGATAAACCATTGTTGGTCGGCTGCCTGAACCGGATAATAAGCGATCACACTTCTATCCTTTTTCTTATCGTGCAGGTAGAGCTGTACATCCAGATGCCTGCCTTTTTCGTCAGGAAAAGAAATGTCCGTCCCGTCACTATTTTTCAGCAAATCACGGATGTTCTTTCCGATAAAGAAACCATCCGGATGCAGGATGATCCTGCCTTGCTCATCAACCAGCCACATCTCTCCCAATTCATTGTCACGAATCTGTTTTTCACAAAGATTGACGAGTGAGGCCAGAGAAAAAGAGACGACCCAAGCACCGGAAAAAACGCGGCCATCCCGCCAGATCGGATAGCCCCATATCAGAAACCAATCGCCCTTTTGCGGCGTCTGTTCGTGGAAAAGCTTTTCTGACAGCACCAGACTGGCATGCTGCCTTTGCTGCTGTTTGACCGAATTGAAGAACGTGCCCGTCGCAACCGTCGGGATCACACCATTTGGCAAGGCATGGCGGATCACCCCTTCCTTGTCAAAAAGGATAATCGCGTTAACGGTGGTGTCCCATCCCGCGTAAAGGATTTCTGTATTCGGATCAGTATCACTGAGAAGAATGCTTCCTTCTGGATCAAAGTAGGAAAACAGAGCGATATTTTTTCCGACACTGACAAAGATGTCCGTCATCCGGATCGCCGCATTCTGGGCTGAGGCCATTTGCTGGCGGCTGAATAAGCCGACCATTTCCTTTTCGCGGGCGTTGTTGACAGTAAGAGCAAGAAGAAGAATTAAAGCCAGCACGACAACGCTGGCAAACAGAATACGCATCTTCATCGCCCGATATAAATACTTGCGAACTCGTTTGAGCATCTTTACCTGTTATTCGTCGCCGTCTTGCTTTGTTTTTTTAGATTGCCAAATGCCGACCAGCACATACACCAAGACCGATGCAGTCAGTGAAATCAATAGTTTCGCCAGACCGCTTTCAATCTTCAGTAAGTAAGTGCAAAGAAGCCAGACAATCGGGTAGGTAACGGCTGTTAGTATTTCCTGCATGATAGGTCCTAAGCGTCTTTCGTTGTTTTTAAACAACAACTTCAATATTTTCACGGATACTATCGGCCTTGCAATAAAATTTCAACTTAAAATATAAAAAAATAAACGAGATCGATGAACGCTCTTGAAAGAGGCTTCTCATGCGTGTTTAATATTTCATGGTAGACGATTGAACAAAACTTTAAATCTCCCGCAAACGAAACGATGACCGGTTCGAAACAAGGTTCTTCTGATGGAGTTGGACCTTCCCTCGTTTTCTCCGCATCCGCATGCGCTGAAACCAAGCAAACTCAAGAGATTAGGTTCTGCATCTTCTTTCATTCGCCATACAATCAAGCATCACGATTTCATTTTCAATGGATTCTTCAGCAATGGCACAGCTCATGCATTCCGTTTGGCTAATTGCAACTTGAGTTATTTCCCTTTTCATGGCACAAAACTCGTGCTAAAAGATCGGGCAATAATAATAATCAACAAGGTGTTTTAGGAAAGGAGACAGATAATGTCACACAAATTAGGAAAAGCGTTTTTAACAGTTTTCGCTTCAGTAGCTACGCTTCTGTTGTCGAGCCATCTTGCTTTTGCCGCGGATGCGATTCCGGTCGGTGAAGAATCCTACATTAAAGTTTTTTTTGCGGTAGGCGCAATGATCGGCTCTGGTCTAGCCATCGGGCTGGGCGCAATCGGCGCGGGTGCAGGTATTGGTAGTGCTGCCAATGGCGCTTGCCAGGCCGTAGGAAGAAACCCGGGCGTTCAGGGCAAAATCATGATGACCATGCTCGTCGGTATGGCCATGGCTGAATCCATTGCCATTTACGCGCTGGTTGTTTCTCTGGTATTACTTTTCGCCAACCCCTACATGAGTTACTTTTTGGGTTAATGCTGAATAAGAATTAACTTCATAATTAACCTAGGTCAGGGGGAAATAACAATGTCAGAACGCAAAAAAGATAAGCAGCAACTACCTATAGGAGGCGTCTTCTTCCTGCTTATCG
>JAWOJC010000298.1:0-6441 GCA_046484315.1 Smithellaceae bacterium
CCTGACTTTTCTTAAAGCGCAGATGCCCTTCGCGCATTTCGCCCATCTGTGCCAGAAACGCGTATTTTTTTAACATGGCCCCGGGAATGACGCCGAAGGTGCCGTCTGAAAGCTCGATGATGTTTTCTTTTTTCTTTAATGCCGTAAGCAAAGCCGGCAGGGAGGCCCGCTGATCTTTAAATTCGCAAACGCCGTGAAGCTCGAACCAGTCGATGCCGGTTGTTACATGCAATGAAAGCGTGTCGGCTTCGCGGTAGCGTTTTCCATCGGCTTCCACATCCCAGCCTTGCGTGGTCAGCAAGGCCGCAATGCGGGCGAATTTGCCGGCTTCGATTTCGTGCGTCGATCCGTCTCCGTTGTCTTTGACGGCTTTGAATCCCATCTCCAGCAGGGTTAGGTCCGCGTTTTGTTCCATATCGGTGTTTCTCAAGATAAAGCATTGCTGCGCCGCGTCGTAAAAGCCACGGGTGCGCGGAGAAGCGGGGACGGTATACCCCCGATAGCGAAACGACACATATGCCCGGAACCTTCTTTTTTCCCCTGAATAATAGGGTGTGTCTTCCAGACGCAACGTGAGGCACGGTTGACCTTCGGCGTCGATCTCTTCAATTTGCAATTCATCCGGAAAGGAGAGAGGCGGAAGATGAGGCAGGGCATAGAGCTTCGCGATGAAATTATGAACCTGCTCTTTGGGGATGGTCAGGGTTTTATGGTCGCGCAGATGTTCCAGCCAGGGAAAGGCGCCCTGATCGTCGACCAGCCCCATATGCTCCGCAACGATCATGATGCCCTGGCGTGTCAGCAAAAGCGGCTCGGTTGCCGGCATCGTTTTGTGTACGCAGTTGAGCCAGGCCGTAAAGATGTAGTGTTGCCCGGACGGATCAGACGAGAGCGCCAAAGAGGGCTTCCAGATTTCATCCGCCTGCCATTGCAGGGGACCGAGCAGGGAATCATCCCGGTCGTTTTGAAAAAAAAGTCTCCCGGATGCGGCCATCTTCGGCAACACGACTTCCGCAAGCGGTCGGGAAAGGATAAAACCGGCATGGCTGTGCGTGGTCCGGGAATAATCGTAGAGGGTTTGCGCGCCTGTCAGGATGGAGATGATTTTCAAATCTTCATCGCGCGTCCAGGCTGTTTTGTCCGGCGCGGTGTTGAGCGGTTTGAGTGGGCCCCAATCGCCGTTTTTTCTGTGGCTGCGGGTGTGGATATTGACCACCAGATCGCTTGCGCCCGCCGCGAAATAGTTTCGCGGTGAATGTCGGATGACATAGACGATTTCTTTTTCTTCCGTCCGCGCGGGCTTGATCCCGGTGCCGCTGCGCGTGAATGTGGTGCGGATCTCGTCGAGGCACAGATCCCAGGACGGCCTAGCATCTGCGGCAGGCAGAAGCGGAGGCGCGCCATCGTCATCCTGGAGTTCATAGTCCAGAATATCATCATAAGAGACCAGTCGCACAGGAATGTTCGGCAGGCGTGCGAGATCAGGCAGCAGTTGATCGTGATCGATTTTCAGAAAAACGGCGTAGATGTGCTTGCAATAGTCCGTCTCTGCGTAGGGGCAGGTACAGCTCACCATCACCACATCGGGTTTGATAAGGACGTCCACCTGGTAGGGTTTTGAGCCGCGGACATCCGCCATGACGGACACGTTGTCCGCGCCGTCAATTTCAACCCTGCCGCTTTCATAATATTGCCTGCCGCGTTCGCGTATGGTGATAGGAAACAGGGACCGGGTGCGGTTGATCAAAAACATGCTGAAAACACTTTCATTTGAGAAGGCTCCAAGGGGGTCCGGTTTTACGAAACCCGAACGACGCCCATGGCCATACCACAGGCGGGCTGAAAAAAGAACCGTCAAGATTGCCGCGGCCCAAAAGGCGCATTTGCACCCGTTGATGAAAAACGATATTTCATTGCGCGGGCCGGCGTCTTTTGATATGGCTGCGTAAACGAATGAGCGGGACGGGACGGATGAGCAAAGGCATTTATGTTATCGGAACGGATACGGAAGTGGGCAAAACGGTGGTATCCGCCGGCCTGATGCATCTGCTTATGAAAAAGAAAGTCGGCGCGGCGTATTTCAAGCCGGTGGCAAGCGGCGATGCGGATGTCAACGGCATCCGGCAAACCGCCGATCCGGCTTTTGTATCGGCCATTTCTGGATTTTCCGAAGATCCGGCGCTTGTGACGCCATATGCCTTCGCGGACGCGATTGCGCCGCATCTGGCCGCGCGTCTGTCGGGCCGCCGCATTGATCCGTCCGTTGTGGCGGGATGTCTGGCCGAACTTAAGGCGCGCTACGAGCTGATCATCGCTGAAGGCGCGGGTGGTCTGGCCGTACCGCTGGACGACGAGGGCTACATGCAGCACGCGATGATCAGCCGAATGGGTTTTCCCGTGCTTTTGGTTGCGCGTGCCGGCCTGGGAACGATCAATCACACGCTGCTGACGCTGAGCGTCGCCAGGCAGGCGGGCCTGAGCGTCAAAGCCATCATCATCAACGGGGCCGGGCAGACGCTCATTGAGCAGGATAATATCGCGATGATTAGAAAACTCTCCTGCGTGGACGCTGTTTTTGTGCTGCCGCCCTTAACGGGTGTGGATACGCAGAGTCTTCAAGCCGGTAATCTTCGCGACGTATTTGAACAAGCCGTCGATATTGACGATATCATCGCTTTGATGGACAGGGTCTGAATGAAAATCATGTTCGATGAAAAAGTTCAGAAAATCAAGGATGCCGGGCTTTACCGGCAGATGAAATACATGCAATCGCCGCAAGGAGCGCGTGTGCGTATCGCCGGCCGCAAGGTGCTGATGCTGTCGTCCAACAGTTATCTGGGCCTGTGCGCGGATGAACGGCTACAGCAGGCCGCCCGCGACGCGATGGCCCGATACGGCGTCGGCTCCGGCGGCTCGCGACTGACCACGGGTAGTTACGACATTCATCGCAAACTCGAAGCGGACATCGCAGCCTTCAAAAAAACGGAGGCGGCGCTTGTTTTCAATACCGGCTATATGGCCAATGTCGGCGTTATTTCCGCAGTGGCCGATCCGTCGTGGATCATTTTTTCCGACCGCCTCAATCACGCAAGCATCATCGACGGCTGCAGGCTTTCCGGGGCGAAAACCGTCGTTTATGAGCATTGCGATCCGGTGGATCTGATGCGCCAACTTCAAAGCCATCCGGGCAAAAAACGTCTGATCATTACCGACGGACTTTTCAGCGTTGATGGCGACATCGCGCCGTTGCCCGAACTGGTGGAGATCGCCGCGCAAAACAGGGCGCTTCTGATGGTTGATGAGGCCCATGCCACCGGTGTGCTCGGCAAAAGCGGCGGTGGCGTGGCGGACCATTTCGGCATTACCTGCGGTATCGATATCACTGTGGGCACATGCAGCAAGGCGCTGGCCTCCGAAGGCGGTTTTGTCGCGGGCAGCCGCGCCATGATCGATTACCTGGCCAACACCGCCCGCAGTTTCATTTTTTCCACCGCCCTGTCTCCCGCGACGATCGCCGTGTCGCAGGCTGCGCTGGCCATTGTGCGCGCGGAACCCGGGCGACGCGCGACGCTGATGGAACATGCTTGGTGGTTTCGTCAATCGCTTCGCGCCGCCGGTTTTGATCTGGCGGATCATCCCTCGCCCATTTTATCCGTGGTTCTGGGAAGCCCCGATCTGGCTGTTTCGTTTAGCGAGGCGTTGATGAAAAAGAATATCTTTGTTTCCGCCATCCGTCCGCCGACCGTGCCTTCCGGCACCAGCCGGCTGCGCATCAACCTGATGGCCACGCATACGCGCGAGGATCTGGAACGCGCGCTTTGCTGCATCAAAGAGATCGCTGGCGATCTGGGCGTGAGGCGAAAGGAGCAAGAGATCCATGCATGACATGCAGCAGAAAGATTTAAAATATATCTGGCATCCCTGTTCTCAGATGAAGGACTACGAAGACTTTCCACCGATCATTCTCGAACGGGGGAAGGGCGCGTATTTATATGACACGGAGGGTCACAGTTATCTTGACGCCGTGTCGTCGTGGTGGGTGAATCTTTTCGGTCACGCCAATGACCGCATCAACCGCGCGCTTTGCCAGCAGAGTGAAAAACTTGAACATGCCATCTTTGCCAATTTTTCGCACGCGCCCGCCATTGATCTGGCGCAGGAAATTGTCCGGATCACGCCCGACGGGCTCAACAAAGTATTTTTTGCTGACAATGGTTCGTCGGCGGTGGAGGCGGCGCTCAAGATGAGTTTTCATTATCATCAACAGACGGGGCGAACGGGTAAAACCAGGTTTGCCGCGATTACCGACGCCTATCACGGAGAAACCCTGGGCGCCCTGTCCGTCGGCGATCTGGATCTGTACAGCAAAATCTACAGGCCGCTGATGCTCGACACCCTCAAGGCCGCCGGGCCGGACTGCTACCGCTGTCCTTACAGTAAAGCCCGCGAGACGTGCGACGCCGAATGTTTCGAGTCCATGGACCGGATGATGACCGCGCACGCCGATGAAATCTGCGCTGTCATTATCGAGCCGCTGGTGCAGTGCGCGGCGGGCATGAAAATTTATCCCCCCGTGTATCTGAAAAAACTGCGCGCGCTTTGCACGCGCCACCACATCCATATGATCGCCGACGAAATCGCCGTGGGATTCGGTCGGACGGGAAAAATGTTCGCCTGCGAACACGCGGATGTGAGGCCCGACATGATGTGTCTGTCCAAGGGTATCACGGCAGGTTACCTGCCCTTGTCGCTGGTGGTGACCACCGATGATATTTATGCCGCCTTTTACGCGGACTACTCGGAACTGAAAGCTTTTTTGCATTCGCACAGCTACACGGGCAACGCGTTGGCCTGCGCCGTCGCGCGCGAAACACTGCGGATATTTAATGAGGATGACGTGCTGGCCGAAAATGAAATCAAAAGCAGGTTGCTTGCAGGGAAAGTCAAGGCCCTTTTTGAGGGGTATCCGCAAGTGGGCGAATACCGTCAGCTCGGTATGATCGGCGCGCTCGAACTCGTGGCCGATCGGCGCACCAAAGAGGCGTTTGATTGGAAAAAGCGAGTTGGTTACGGCATTTACCGCATCGCGCTGGCCAAGGGGGTTCTTTTGCGTCCCCTGGGGAACGTAATTTATTTCATGCCGCCGTACGTCGTAGGCGAAAAGGATATCGACCTGATGGTTCAGACGGCTTTCAGCGCCATCCATCAGTATTTTCAGGCTAAATAGGGACGGCCGATTTCTACTGAAAAATCAGACGAAAACACTTGACAACCGACGGGGCGCCACTAAGATAGATGCGTATTTTTATGGCCGGTTTTGACGGCCTGTTACCGGAAAAATCACAGGAGGAATAACGATAATGAAGAGAGTGCTGTTGTTTTTACTGACCAATGTCGCCGTGCTCATTGTTTTAAGCATCGTTTTGAGGCTTTTGGGTGTGGACCGCATCCTGGACGAAAGCGGCGTGGGTTTGAATTACTGGAACCTGCTGGTCTTTGCAGCCGTGTTCGGTTTCGGCGGGTCATTCATCTCCCTGGCCATGTCCAAATGGATGGCCAAGCGGGCCATGGGCGCCCAGGTCATTACCCAGCCCCGTTCCGAAACCGAGATGTGGCTGGTGGAAACCGTGAAAAAACAGGCCACGATGGCCGGCATCGGCATGCCGGAAGTTGCGGTTTTCGACTCCGCCGCGCCCAATGCTTTTGCCACCGGTATGAATAAGAACAGCGCGCTGGTTGCTGTCAGCACCGGGCTTTTACGCAATATGAACAAAAGCGAAGTCGAGGCGGTATTGGCCCATGAGGTCAGTCACGTGGCCAACGGCGACATGATCACGCTCACGCTGATTCAGGGCGTGGTCAACACGTTTGTCATCTTTATTTCGCGGGTGGTCGGACATTTTGTGGATCGCGTGATTCTGAAAAATGAAGAAGGCCATGGGCTGGGCTTTTTTATCACGACCATTGTCGCCCAGATCGTTTTCGGCATTCTGGCCAGCGTTATTGTGCTTTGGTTCAGCCGTCAGCGCGAGTACCGGGCGGATGCCGGCGGCGCCAAGCTTGCGGGTACGGCCAGCATGATTGCCGCGCTGGAAAAACTTAAAGCGGGTGTGCAGGAGCCTCTGCCGGAACAGATGTCCGCCTTCGGCATAGCCGGGAAACCCTCCAAACACGGATTGAAGCTGCTGTTCATGAGCCATCCGCCGCTTGATGACCGGATCGAAGCGCTCAAACGCGGCGGGCAGATGTGAGGCACGAAGCGTCCAGAGCAAAGGAATTTTAAACCGGCGTATACCGGATAAAAAAAGGGAACGGCAGCTGCCGTTCCTTTTTTTTCGCTCTGTGCGGGTATCCTCTTTCTTACGGTTTGCAATTCAGTCTGTTGAAATCAGCGAGCGTTCCGCATCGTTCATCCGCCTGCGTCCCGTTTTTTTCCTGGCA
>JAWOJC010000267.1:0-3534 GCA_046484315.1 Smithellaceae bacterium
GAATCCCTGCCCCGGACGCTGTCGGAAACACTTATGGCCGGTGTGCTTTGCAATGATTCCCGATTAATTGAGCAGGATAATCTCTGGCGCGTCGAAGGAGACCCGACGGAAGGCGCTCTGCTGACCGTGGGGGGGAAAGTCGGCATAACCCCGGAATCGGCCGCCGAAGCGATGCCCAGGCTTGATGTCATCCCGTTTGAATCGGAACGTCAATTTATGGCGACGTTGCATCAGGCTGAAGGCGGGACCAGGAGGCTCTACCTCAAAGGCGCGATTGAAAAAGTGCTCGAAGCCTGCACGGACGCTCTGGCTGCCGATGGAAGCACGCAGGCGATGGACAAAGATGTGCTTTTCAAAAAGGCCGATGAGATGGCCGCAGAAGGACTCCGCGTTCTGGCGCTGGCCCGTAAAACGGTCGACAAGGACCAGCTTGAGGTGGATGATTGCATGTCCGGCCTGACCTTTGTCGGGTTGCAGGGCATGATCGATCCGCCGAGAACGGAGGCGATTGCCGCCGTCAGTGTCTGCCACAACGCGGGTATTGACGTGAAAATGATCACCGGTGATCACGCTATCACAGCGACGGAAATCGCCCGTCAGCTGGGGATCGGCCAAATGAAAAAAGGCGGATCCGTTGAAAAACCCCTGACGATGACAGGGAAAGAACTCGAAAGTCTGTCCGACGAAGCGCTGATCGAAACAGCCGAAAAAACCTCCGTGTTCGCGCGCGTCGCGCCCGAGCAGAAACTGCGTCTGGTAGAGGCGCTACAGGCGCGCAAACATGTTGTCGCCATGACCGGCGACGGCGTCAACGACGCGCCGGCGCTCAAGCAGGCCGACATCGGCGTTGCGATGGGCATCACCGGAACCGATGTGTCCAAGGAAGCGGCGGACATGGTGCTCACAGACGACAATTTCGCCAGTATCACGGCGGCGGTTGAGGAAGGCCGGCGGATTTTCGGAAACCTGGTCAAGTTCATTACCTGGACCCTGCCGACCAATGGTGGCGAAGGTTTGGTCATTCTGGCCGCAATCATGAGCGGCGTGATGCTGCCGATTTTACCGGTACAGATTCTCTGGGTCAACATGACCACGGCGGTTTTGCTGGGCCTGATGCTTGCCTTCGAGCCGGGCGAGAAAGACGCGATGAGCTATCCGCCGAGAGAGCCGGACAGCCCGATCCTCTCGGGCGTGCTCCTGGGAAGAATCGTGCTGGTTTCCGGGTTGATGCTGGCGTCCGTTTTTTCTATTTTCATGTGGCAGAAAGCCAATGGCTACGCTATTGAAGAAGCCCGTACGGTGGCTGTCAATCTCTTTGTCATGATCGAACTGACGTATCTGTTCAATTGCCGGTCGCTGACGAAATCCGCATTTAAAATCGGGTTTTTCACCAACCCCTATGTGATCCTCGGCTGCCTCACGATGATCGTCTTACAATTGTTGTATACCTACGCGCCGTTTATGAATACCATTTTCCAGAGCGCGCCAATCGGCATCGAAGACTGGCTGCTTATCATTGGCGTATCGATTGTGACCTACACCGTGGTCGGCATGGAAAAGTGGATGAGGCTGCACATGTTTAAAAAAGCGCGCAAATAGAGCCCATCGGACCCACTGAAAAGGGGAACGGCACTTTCGCCGTTCCCCTTTTAAAATTATTGCGGCTTTCGGAAAACCACCTGGATATCACCCAGGACGCGGTTGGCGAATCCCGCCTCGCACATGGCCAGGTAATAGATCCACTTGCGCCGGAAGGCCTCGTCAAAACCCATTGCGGCAATGCGGTCGCGTCGGCGGTTGAACTGTTCGCGCCAGTCCTGAAGTGTCCGGGCGTAGTGGGGGCCGATGTCTTCGAGGCGCTCGACAAGGAGGCTCGAAGATTTCGTGGCGGCCTTGAGAAGCTCCGTGGCCGACGGCAGATGACCGCCGGGGAAGATGTATTTCTGAATCCAGTCGGTCTCCCGCCGGTAGTCGTCATAGCGCTGATCGGGGATGGTGATGACCTGGATGGCGGCCTTGCCGCCGGGTTTCAGGGCGCGGTCGCAGGCCGCAAAATACGCGCCCAGATATTTGTGCCCGACCGCTTCGAGCATTTCAATCGATACAATTTTATCGAAGGTGCCTTCGATGTGGCGATAGTCCTGAAGCAAAATGGTGATGCGATCTTCGAGCCCCTCTTGACGGACCCTGTCTTTGGCCAGGCGGTACTGCTCTTGGGAGACAGTGATGCCGGTGACGCGGCATCCGGTTTTTCTGACTGCCTCCACGGCGAACCCGCCCCAGCCGCAACCGATTTCCAAAACGGAATCGGAAGATACGATGCCGGCCTTTTCCAGAAGCGTGGCGATTTTCCGTTTCTGCGCGTTTTCGCACGAGTCTGCTTCATCCAGGTAAATGCCACAGGAATACAGCATGGTCGGATCCAGAAAGTGGCTGAAAAACTCATTGCTCAGGTCATAGTGTTCGCCGATATTGCGCCGCGATCCCCAGGGCGTGTTGGCCCGAAGGGCGTGGGATATTTTGTTTTTCTGTCGGGCCAGCCACGCGGAAACGGGATAGCCGTCGGCCAGGGCCTGGCGGTTGGAAATCAAGACGGAAAACAAAAGGGGAATGTCGTCTGTGTCCCACCATCCGGCCGTAAAGGCCTCGCCCAGACCCACATCACCACCCGTGAGGACGCGCAGGAAAAAGCGGTCATCATAGATGGTCATCCGCGCCTGCGGCGAATCGCCTGGCGTCCCGAATCGCCTGACCGATCCGTCCGGCAGATGCACGAGCAGTTCACCTTTTGTGATCCGCGAAAAAAGTTTCGCAATCAGGCGGCGGCTGAGCTTTTGCAGGGTTGAAGGCTTGGAGCGCCGCAGCGTCATCATATGCACCGCAGGCGGCTTGTCGATATACGCGAGTTTCCGGCGGAAAAACAGACGCGCCGCTTCAAACAGAATTCGCGGCATCGTCAGGTGCGCCACAAGCGGATGACGCAAAAGCAGACGCGCATGGTTTTTTGCGGTAAAGGGCAGGGCCTTGCCATAAAGCCTGGCCTGAAACACGATGCCCTCGTCGCGTGTCAGCTCGATGAGCATGTCGATCTCGTCGCCGACGCCTGAAAAAGTAAAGCGGTACATACCTTCCAGATTGTTAAACGGGGAGACATGAAATGCTTTTTTGGTGGTAAAGCGCGCCGGGTAGGCCGGATCGGTTTGATCATCGGATGTCAGGACGTAGAGGTGCTTTTCGCCAAACGTGTTATTGACTTCCGCCAAAACGCACAGCAGCGTTCCCTGGTCGTCATAGACGTAATAGAAACTCACGGGATTGAACACGTAGTTGAAATACCTGGCGCAGGTGACCAAAACGATTCGGGCGATGCGTGGCGCGAAAGGCTCGCTTGCCAGCCGGTTTAATACTTTTTGTTTGATGTCGCCTTGGCCTTCATCGAGAAAATCGGTATCGACCAAAGAGACGGGCCGAAGCCGGTTGTGTCCGAAAAGCGGCAGATCGCTTGCGAGCCTGTCGACTTCATCGAGATCGAGC
>JAWOJC010000027.1:0-4254 GCA_046484315.1 Smithellaceae bacterium
CACGAATGGCGGAAGGGTGGGCGGCATTTTTTTTCAAGTTTGGTTCTGATCGATCCGAAGGAAGTCTTTTTGCTTGAAATGCGATAATCTTTAGGCTATAGCAAACGGCAATCGGGCGGTTAACTCAGCGGGAGAGTGCTACCTTCACACGGTAGAAGTCGCTGGTTCAATCCCAGCACCGCCTACCATGCAAATTCAGGGATTAGCAAATCATTGTTAGTCCCTTTTTTTGTGCTTAACGTGGTGCGCTTTGAACTGGTATTCACCTCTACCCATCGCATTTCAATTTTTCTCCTGTGAAAGGAAAACGTAATTCACCAACCGAAGTCGTTTTTAGACTGTTCAAATGGGTGAACCGGCTCTATGCTTTTCTGGCGCGGATGGACGCATTCATCATGCCGAGGGCATTATCAACGGTTTTGCTGATAAAGGCCAAGAAAAAAGCAGTTGCTGTAAAGTAGTAATAAATCTGGCGGTCATGGTGTGTGGCTGTCGGAAGGATGTGACCGGCAACAGGTCAACGAATTGTCTTCATGGTCTCCAGGTATCTCCGGCAGAGGTGGCGGTAGGCATCAATGCCGTCTTTTGCCGAGGCTTTATCTTTTTCTGTGACATCGCGGGTGATCTTCGCGGGATTTCCGGCGACAATTTTCCCGGCGGGAATATGCATGCCTTTGGGAACCAGTGAACCCACAGAAACAAAGACATCCTCTTCACAGACGACGTTAAAAAGCACGATGGCGCCGATGCCGATCATGCATCTTGCTTTGATGTGAACGTCATGCAGAATCACGCCGTGGGCCACCGTGACATCGTTTTCAATAATAACCCGTGAGCCGGGATAGACGTGAATGACGGCGTTATCCTGAACGCTTGTGCGGTCTCCTATGACAACCGGGCCGAAGTCCGCGCGGATGGAAACACCGGGAGCGATCATGCATTCGTGGCCGATTCTTACATCGCCGATCAGGGCCGCATTCGGGTGAACAAACGAGTCGTCCGGCACCTGCGGTTTTTTTCCCTCAAATTCATACAGCGCCATGAAAATTACCCTAACAGGTCAGTGAAATGTTGACTGAGCCTCCGCGTCCGAAGATGTCATGCAGATGCAGATAGCCTTTGAGCTTTTTCTTTTCATTCACGACCGCAAGAGAGGTGATCTCCTTTTTCTGCATAAACTCGACGGTTTCCGCCAACGACGCTTTTTCGTCAATGGTCTTGGGATTGAGGGTCATGATGTCGTCGATGGAAACCCCTTCGAAAGACACCCCTTTGCTGACCAATCGTCTGACGTCACCGTCGGTCAGAATGCCTATAAGATTGTTTCTTTTGTCGGTTACCAAAACGAATCCGACGTTCATACGGTCAATACGGGTGATTGCCTCAATGGCCGGTGTATTAGTCAAAACACGCGGGATTTTGTCGCCCACGATCATAGCGTCACGAACTGTGTCCCTGAGTCTTGTGCCTAATGAACCGCCGGGATGAAATTTATAGAAGTCTTTCTCACGGAACTTCCGTTTGTCGATGAGCACAATGGCAAGCGCATCCCCCATGGCGAGCGCCGCCGTGGAACTGGAT
Organism: Smithellaceae bacterium; assembly: GCA_046484315.1. Taxonomy (GTDB): domain Bacteria; phylum Desulfobacterota; class Syntrophia; order Syntrophales; family Smithellaceae; genus UBA8904. Next base: position 1,582 of record JAWOJC010000027.1, read on the forward strand.
GTGGGGGCCAGACCGAAAGGGCAGGCTTCTTTTTCCACGGATACATCAATGACAATGTCGCTGCTTTTTGCCAGCGACGATGAAAGTACGCCCGTAAAAGAGATGATGGGCGCGCCAATGTGTTTCACCGAGCTGATAATCGGAACCAGTTCCCGCGTTTCGCCGCTGTTGGAAATTGCCAGCAGAATATCTTCCTTGGTGACAATGCCCAGATCTCCGTGCAGGCCTTCCACCGGATGGAGAAAAATGGCCTGTGTTCCGGTGCTGGTCAGGGTGGCGACGATTTTTTTTCCGATAAGGCCGGACTTGCCAATGCCCGTGACGATGACCCGTCCCTTGCATTTGTAAATCAGATCTACGGCGCGTGAGAAATTCCTGTCCACCCGGTCGATCAGGCGCAAAATACTTTGCGCTTCGATTTTCAATACTTCTTTGGCACGGGCAATGGCTGTTCGATGGTTGGTCATAGGTTGTCCTGTAATTCACGGATTGAAATGTTTCATTACGTCATAGACTTGTACCCCTAGCAAAAAACAGTGCAGATGACAAGAATCAATTGCGTATTTCCATTTGACTAAACGGTTGGATTCAAATAAATGGTATGCGCTGTCTTTGCCTGAGCCGTATTTGATAAGAAAGAATAAACGCATGAAAGCAATATTCATATCCGATGCCCATCTGAAGTGCGCCCGCGATGAACGCTATGTTAAATTGATTCATTTCCTGTCTGATCTTCAGGACGGCAGAGTAAGAGAACTTGTATGCGCGGAGGGATTAGAGACCGGGAAAGTGCCGATTGATGATCTGTTTATTCTTGGTGATTTTTTCGATTTCTGGTTTTGCGACAAAGACAAAATCTATCCCGAGTTTCAACTGATTATTCAGAAGCTCGTCGAATTGCAAAAAACCGGTGTCCGCATTCATTTTTGTGAAGGGAATCATGATTTTTTTCTGAAGGAATATTTCCAGAACGTCTTGGGGATGAATGTTTACGAGGAATGGGCCAGTATTAAACTGGATCAGACACGCGCGCTTTTGTCGCATGGCGATACGGCTGATGCCGGAGACGCTGTGTATATAGCGTTTCGGAAGCTTCTGCGAAGCAGGGCTTTTTATCACATCCAGAAGCTCATCCCTTCATCCCTCCGTTGGGCTATTGCCAATTTAACATCAAAAGCCAGCAAGGAAATCAACGATGACAACAGTGAATATCTGGTAGATAAAATGATTTCCTTTGCCACGGAAAAGCTAAGGACCGAATATGACGCGGTCATTATGGGGCATTGCCACAAGCCGGTCTTACGCATTTTTGAAGTGGATGGTAAAAAGAAAACATTCGTGACCCTGGGCGATTGGATCAACCATTACTCATATCTTTACTATGAAAACCGGAAATTCTATCTGAGTTATTACCTTCCCCGCTAAGGCTGTATTCGAAAAGGGAGATTGATTATTTTAAATGAATCAAATACTGGACATATCCCGGGCTGTATGCTAGGAAACCGTCTCTTTTTGAAGGAGAAACGTGATATTTTACTCTGCCCCGACAGGCAGAGAGGTTGACGATAGAAGCAATAGAAACACCGCAGAGACGACGGGAAAGTGTAATATACGCAGGTTTGACGCGGTCGAACTGGCGGCGCTTCCGGGGGTTGTAGCTCCCGGTTTTATGGCGGCAAAACTGATTTATCGCCTGATGGGTTACAATACCGGTCAGGATAAAAATAAATAACTGGATGGAGACAGAGCATTGAGTCAAAGCGTTCCGAAAAAATTGTTTTTCACCAAAGGGGTCGGTACCCACAAAGAGGAGCTGCATTCGTTTGAGCTGGCTTTGCGTGATGCCGGCATTGAGAAATGCAACCTGGTGCAGGTATCAAGCATCCTTCCGCCGGGCTGTAAGGTAATCTCCAAAGCGCAGGGACTCAAAGAGCTAAAAGCGGGCGCAATCACGTTTTGTGTAATGAGCCGCTGCTGCAGCAATGAGCCACGCAGGCTTCTGGCATCGTCGGTCGGTCTTGCCGTTCCTGCGGATAAAAACGCCTACGGTTATATCAGCGAACATCATGACTTCGGAAGAACGGAAAAGGAAACCGGTGATTATGCTGAAGATTTAGCCGCCGCCATGCTGGCGTCCACGCTGGGCATCGACTTTAACATTGATGAAAGCTGGGATGAGAAGAAGGAAATATTTAAGATCAGCGGAAAGATTGTCAGCACGCGTAATATTACCCAGTCAACCATTGTTAAAAACAACTGGTACACGACCGTTGTTGCGGCGGCTGTTTTCGTTTTCTAGGCGGAAATAGGCAGGCTTGCGAAATATGGCCTTGACAAAAAAATGAGATAGTGGTTTAAAACCGATTCCTAATGGCGTGACTTATCGCGGGGTGGAGCAGCTTGGTAGCTCGTTGGGCTCATAACCCAAAGGTCAGAGGTTCAAATCCTCTCCCCGCTACCATAACAAAATCAAGGGGTTAGAAGAAATTCTGGCCCCTTGTTTTTTTCTCATCAAAAACAATACCCAACACTATCCCCAACACATCCGAAGTATATTTTGAAGGCGGTGGTGCCATGTCCCGGTTAAAGATGCTAAAGTGGAGCGGATAAAAAATTGATTCCCACCAACAAAAAAGGCGGATGATTGCTCACCCGCTTCATGAGTGCTATTAG
>JAWOJC010000130.1:0-19666 GCA_046484315.1 Smithellaceae bacterium
CGGCAAGGCAAATCGTTTGCCTTTTTCTCCGGCAGCCAAAAGTATGGCAGCCATGCTGGCCGCCTGCCCCATACAAACAGTCGAGATCGCGGGCTTAATGTACTGCATGGTGTCATAGATGGCCATACCGGAACTCACATGCCCCCCTGGAGAATTCAAATAGAAAAATATTTCTTTATCCGGGTCTTCCGCTTCCAGGTACAACATTTGCGCCACGACCACATTGGCTACATTGTCATCGATGGCCGTGCCCAGAAAGATGATTCTGTCTTTTAAAAGACGGGAATAGATATCAAATGCTCTTTCGCCCCGGCCATCTTGTTCTACTACCATGGGAATCAGATTCACTGTGCAGCCTCCCGGTCCATGCCTGTTTTTTCCACAGGGATAATATTTGCCTTACCTTCGATAAAGTCAAACACCTTTTTGTGAATCAATTCCGATTTCAAATTATCGAGCCGCTCTTCACCTTCAAATGCGCTTTTAACAATTTCATAATCCGTATGATGCATTTGTGCCAATTCTTTCAAGTGAGCTTCAATATCTTCCGGAACGACCTCAATGGCTTCTTTTTCGGCTATTTTTTTAATTAGCAGGAAGGATTTTACCGATTTTTCCGCATCGGCCCTGAATTGGTCATGCATGCGGAAACTCATTTCCAACGCGCTTTTTTCATCCATGCCGGCAGAAGTCATCCTTTTTTGCGTGTCTGAAATCATATAGTAAATCTGTCTTTCAACCAATGTGGGCGGCGCATCAAATTCGTTGGCCTTGAGCAGGACTCCCACAATTCTGTCTTTGAGCGCTAAAGCGTTTTGACGCTCACACTGGTCCTCCAGGGACTTGCGCACATCATTTTTCAGATCGTCGAGTGTTTCGTATTTATCGAAATTTTTAATAAAATTATCGTCTATATCCGGTAATTTCTGCGCTTTGAGATGATTGAGCGTCACTGAAAAAATCACTTCCCTGCCTGCCATTTTCGCTTCATGGTAGTCATCCGGAAACGTGACCTTGATATCCGCTGTTTCGCCTCTTTTCATGCCGGCCACCTGCTCTTCAAAACCGGGAATGAAACGCTTTGATCCCAGCTCCAGCAAATGATCTTGCGCTTTGAGCTCAGGCAGAGCCTCTCCATCGAGGGTCCCGGCAAAGTCGATGGTGACAAAATCACCCATTTTGCTGGGCCGGTCTTCCGTGACGTCTTCCATGGTGGCAAACATTTTCCGGATTTCCAAGAGCCTTTTATCAAGATCATCATCGCTTACGATGGTTTTTTCTTTTTCAAGATCAATCCCGATGTATCCCTGGGGATCAATGGACGGTTCCGTTTCAAATGTGGCGCTAAAGACATAGGCCGTGTCGTTTTTGAAGCCTTCCTGCTCTATTTCAGGACGGGAAAGCGTCACGATTCCACGGTCATCCAGGGCCTGCCAGTAGTATTTGTTGATAATATTGGTGACGGCCTCCCCTTCGGCTTCCGCTTTGAAATAGGACTCAAGAACTTTACGCGGTATTTTACCGGGACGGAATCCCTTGATTTTTGCTTTTTTACTGATTTCCCGATACGCATGATCCAGTTCGTCTTTTACATTGTTCCAGGGGATTTCAAAAGACATCTTCTTCTTCACCTGACTCAAATCTTCCACTTTAACGGCCACTTCGCTCACTTATTTCGTTCTCCTTCGTGTCATATTTTTCGTAATCTTTGGTGCGAGAGAGGGGACTTGAACCCCTAACCGCTTTGGCGGGCTGGATCCTAAGTCCAGTGCGTCTGCCAATTCCGCCACTCTCGCCTTTTCGAGGATCAAACTTATATATTTATCGTATAGCTCATTGTCAACGCTGATGATTTTTTAGCGTGCTCACGATCTTTCGTTTGCAGCGTTTTTCAGGTTGTCCTCTAATTGATTATCCGCTTTTATGCAAGAAAAATGATCTTTCAGGTCCGCGTAGCTGTTGAAATAATGTTTGGTTTGAGGATGATTATTTGGATGTTCCAGAAAAGAAAATGGTCGGGGCGAGTGGATTTGAACCACCGGCCCTCTGAACCCCATTCAGATACGCTACCAGACTGCGCCACGCCCCGACAAGCCATTTGCTTTAAGTGGAGGCTCATTACCACCATAGACATAACGTGTCAAGGACAAACAAAACCGGGATTCGCCTTCGGGACTAAAGTAACGGGCGACTTAAGGCGATATAGACAATACGTTACCGGCAAGAAGGAAATGATGTGATTTTTTTACTTGAACTATTACGGATGATGAATTAAAGAAACGTTATGATATTTCAATCTTTTAAACATGGTTTCCTTATGATGCGCACATCGGCCCCCTTGTTTTTTCTGGCCGCGGTTGTTTTCTTTTCAACACCTTTTGATGCGCATGCAGATATCTATAAATACATCGATGAGGAAGGCGTTATTCATCTGACCAACACGCCTTCCAATCCCAATGCCAAATACGTCATGATCATTAAGGAAAAAAGGGTTCATTTTCCACGTGGCATTAATGTTGATAAGTATGACAAAATCATTCACCGCGTGGCAAAAAAATTCAACCTGGATGCGGCCTTGATCAAAGCGGTGATCAAGGCGGAATCCAATTTCAATCACCAGGCTGTTTCACATAAAGGCGCGCAGGGTTTGATGCAACTCATGCCGAAAACCGCATCTGCATTGAAGGTTGAAGACGCGTTCCATCCTGATGACAATATTGAAGGCGGCGCCCGCTATCTCCGATACCTCCTCAATAATTATAACGGAGACCTGACGCTGGCCCTTGCAGCCTACAACGCCGGGGAGACGGCCGTCGCTAAATACAACAACAATGTGCCGCCCTTCCGTGAGACACAAAATTATGTTCGACGCGTTCTGGCGTTTTATCAGGATTTCAGCAAAACATAATCTGTCTTAAAGCGGATCCACACAAAGGCTGCCGGCAATTTTGGCGTACGTCTTTTGCTTAATCCCCTTAATTTTCATTAACTGACTGAGATGAGAAAATGAGCCGTTTTTTGCTCTGTATTCAATAATTTTCGCGGCAGTCACCTCGCCAATGCCGGAAACCATCATCAATTCTTCTGCAGAAACCGTATTGATGTCCAGAGGAAATCCCAGCACCAGCCTTCTTGATGCCGACATTTTTGAAGTTACAATTTTCGGAAGGGGTTGATCCTCGGTAAATATCACTGCGGTCATTGATTTGAGGTGAAGGTTTTTTTCCGTCGGCAAATCCGGTCGCATGTGTTTTAGAAATTGCGCATCCGGAATGTCTTGCGAAATAAAGTAAACACCTGCTTCATAGGAACGGTTGGAAATGACTTCAATGATCCTGGTATCTGACGTTTGATTTAAGAAGGATGGAATAAAAACCGGCTTGATGTTTTTCAGATAAAAAAGCGACAAGGGAATCACCGCTAAAATGAGACATAAAGCGATGATTCCCCTGACCTGTCGTTCAAATATCACCATGCCTTATTTTTTCTTCTCCAAATGAAATGCGTCATGAAGCACCATGACGGCCAGCTCCGTATATTTTCTCTGAATCACACAGGAGATCTTAATTTCTGACGTGCTGATCATCATTATATTAATGCCTTCGTCGGCCATGGTCTTAAACATTTTGGCCGCCACGCCGGAATGGCTGACCATGCCCACACCGATAATCGAGACCTTTGCCACATCATCATCCACTTCCACTTTTTTTGCGCCTATTTCCTTGGCTACCGACTCGACGATCTTCTGCGCTTCTTTCATATCTTTTTTAGAGACGGTGAAAGTCAGATCCGTAAATCCCTCGGCGCTCGCATTTTGAATAATCATATCCACACTGATATGACGTTCCGACAGGGCAATAAATAAATCGGCTGCGATACCGGGTTTATCCGGCACATGCGTAACCGTAATTTTCACCTGGTCCCGATCATAGGTAATCCCTGAAACGACTTCTTTCTCCATTTCTGCATCCTCCTTCGTAACAAGTGTTCCGCCTTCGTCGGAAAACGTTGATTTTACATATACCGGCACATCATATTTTTTCGCCATCTCCACGGACCTGGGCTGAAGCACCTTGGCACCGGTCATGGCCATCTCCAGCATTTCATCATAAGATATTTTTTCAAGCCGCCTGGCTTTTGAGCAGATATTGGGATCTGTGGTATAGACCCCGTCCACGTCGGTATAAATATCACATTGCTGCGCGTTGAGCGCCGCGGCCAGAGCAACCGCACTGGTGTCCGATCCGCCTCGTCCCAGCGTGGTGATGTTGTTGTCGTCATCAACGCCTTGAAAACCGGCCACCACCACAATCGATCCTTTGTTGAGTTCTTCCCTGATCACACCGGTATCGATCATCGATATCCGCGCTTTTTTATAGGCCTTGTCCGTGAGTATTTTCACCTGAAACCCCAAAAATGAGCGGGCGCGATATCCCAAATCATTTAGGACGATCGACATCAGCGTGATGGTGACCTGTTCACCGGTCGATATCAACGCATCATATTCCCTTTCATCCGGGGTATCCGCCGCCTTGTGCGCCAGACCAATCAGCCTGTCCGTCTCTCCGGCCATCGCGGACAAAACAATAATGACGTCGTTACCCGCCTTCTTCTCACGTATTGCTTTCGCGGCGACATTTCTGATTTTGTCAATATCCGCAACCGACGTGCCGCCGAATTTCTGCACCACCAATCCCATATCAATCAACCTCCGTCTTCATAGCACTTGCAAATTCCTTTATTCTATTTTCAAATCCGGTCATTTTTAATTTCCTCTGGTTTTCCGCAACATATTCAATTTGGATGCTGATCGCTGTGTCGGGAAGCGCAGAGGCGATTTTGTCCGCCCATTCAATAACCACGACCCCGCCGTTTGCTATAAACTCCTCATACCCCAGTTCAGGCAGCTGCGTTTCATCGTTCAGCCTGTAGACATCCAGATGGTAAAGCGTGTATCGCGCCGGATATTCGTTGACCAGTGTAAATGTCGGGCTGGTAATCACGTAATCCTCGCCGACCCCCAGACCGCGCGCCAGTCCGGCCGTAAAACAGGTTTTCCCGGCACCCAGTTCACCCGTTAGCGCGACCACATCGCCCGGAGCCAGGCATTCGCCGACTGCTCGTCCTGCAGCAAATGTTTCTTCAGCGCTTTCGGTGATGATTTCTGTCAATATCCTTTTGTTCATGAAAGCGGCTCTATTTATCATCAAATTATTTTTTTTCCAACAAGACAAAAGCGGATGCATATTTTTCCGTGTGTGTCAGGCTCAAATGGATTTCTGAAATGTCCTCCTGCTCAATGTGCTCCTTAGCGCCACCGTGAAGAACAAGCGTGGGCTTACCGCCTTCAGCATTGACCACTTCAATTTCTCTGAGTCTAACCCCCCTGCCTAAACCGATGCCGAGCGCTTTGAGAAAAGATTCTTTCGCCGCAAATCTTGCCCCGTAGTGGATGGATGCCTGAACATGACGACCGCAATACTCGATCTCCTGATCCGTAAATATGCGGGACAGGAATTTATCGCCCCATTTTTGGATGATTTTTTCGATTCGAAGATTTTCCACCAGATCAATGCCGGTTCCATAAATCATATGAGCCTCGACTAAGCGTGGACAATTGCGTCGGCAACCGCCACGACCTTCTTCATCGCCGCCACATCATGTACGCGGACGATACTGCAACCATTGAGAATGGCGGCTGTAACCGTGGCCCCCGTTCCGTCAATACGATCTTCCGCTTTTTCTCCTGTCGCCTTCCCTATGAAAGATTTTCGGGAAGTTCCAATCATCAGGGGAAACCCCAGACACTTCAAATCGGCGAGGGATTTGATAATCTTAAAATTATCTTCTGCCGTTTTACCAAAGCCTATGCCCGGATCCAACACGAGGCACTCTTTTTGAATGCCTCCAGACACGGCTGATTGACAGGCCTTTTTCAAATAATCAATAATGTCAGGCATTAATTCATCATAATGCAGGTCACCCGTTTGCATGTTCCGGGGATTGCCCCTCATATGCATGAGAATCAGGGCGGCATCTTCTTCTTGAACCACGGATATCATTTTTTTATCGCCATGAAGCGCGCTTATGTCATTGACAATTTCGGCTCCGGCTTGCAGGGCCGCCCGGGCCACTTTTGCCTTGGTTGTATCAATGGAGATCGGCAGCTTTGTTTTACGGGCCAAACCCTCGATAACCGGAATCACTCTTTTGATCTCATCTGCGGCTCTCACCGCTGTGGCGCCAGGCCTTGTCGATTCGCCGCCGATATCAAGGATATCAGCGCCTTCGTCCGCCATTTGAAGCCCACGGTCTATCGCTTTTTGCCTGTCATAAAATTGATTTCCATCAGAAAAAGAATCGGGGGTTACATTGAGAATGCCCATAATGAACGTTTTTTCCGAAAGGGATATCTTTCGCCTTGCGGTTTTAAAGATAAAGTCTTTTTTTTCATAATTGCATAAAACGTCCCTGATTTCGTATCCCAGATTCCGCAACCCGAACGGCTGGCAATCCAACTTGTCGGCAAGGGCTGCCAGTTGTTTGGCTGTCCCCATCATCAGGATGTCTGTTGTTTCGATGCTGCACGAAACGGCGCCCCGTGCAACCGCTGCATCACCGCCCAGGGAAAGCAGTTCCTGCTTGAGAATGTTGGCGATACGGCACGGCTGATGCCGGACAAGCAGATTCAGATGTCTTGTCTTGGGCGTCATCGCGGAAATTCCGTAGGGATCCACGCCGATTTTTCTTAAAACATCCGCGGCTTCATCACAATGACGGATCTGGACAATATTCAAGTAAACCTCACCTGCCGCTTGCTCATGTTTGCGCCTGAGTCCGTGAATGCCTATTGCGTCGGTTCCACCGGCTGCACCGGCAGCGCGCTGCCGATAATGACATCGATTTCCGTACTGTTGAGCACTTCTTTTTCCAGCAGTTCCGCCGACATCCGATGGAGGATGTCGATATGATCACTCAGCAGTTGTTTTGCTCTGTCATAGTTACGTTGAACGACAGAAACGACTTCCTCATCGATTTTTCTAGCCGTTTCCTCGGAATAGTCCTTGTGCGTGGCAAATTCACGTCCCAGAAAGATTTGTTCTTCTTTCTTCCCATAGCTGAGCGGCCCCATTTTATGGCTCATGCCCCATTCACAAACCATTTTCCGGGCCAGATTGGTCGCCCTTTCAATATCATTGCCCGCGCCCGTGGTGAAATCCTTCAAAATGATTTCTTCGGCCGCGCGCCCGGCGAGTAGAATCGCGATGTTGTTTTCCAGAAACAGGCTGGGATAGGTATGCTTCTCGTCAATCGGCAGCTGCTGGGTTAATCCCAGCGCCCGCCCGCGGGGAATGATAGTAACTTTATGAATGGGATCCGTACCCGGGATCAGTCTGGCGACCAGCGTATGCCCGGATTCGTGATACGCCGTGTGGCGTTTTTCCGTTTCGCTGATCACCATGCTCTTTCTTTCCGTTCCCATTAGTATCTTGTCTTTGGCGAATTCAAAATCCGACATGCTGACTTTTTCTTTGTTCAGCCTCGCCGCGTTGAGGACGGCTTCGTTGACCAGATTCTCAATGTCCGCGCCGGATGTGCCGGGCGTTCCCCTGGCCATAATCGCGTAGTCCACGTCTTCCGCTAACGGCGCCTTGCGACCGTGAACCTCAAATATTTGCTCCCTGCCCTTCACATCGGGAAGCGGCACCACCACCTGCCTGTCAAACCGGCCGGGACGAAGAAGCGCTGGATCCAGAACATCGGGCCGGTTTGTCGCCGAAACGAGGATAACACCTTCGTTGGACTCAAATCCGTCCATTTCGACCAGAAGTTGATTCAGGGTCTGTTCCCGTTCATCATGACCGCCGCCTAAGCCGGCACCGCGATGACGTCCGACCGCGTCAATTTCATCGATAAAGATAATGCATGGCGCGTTCTTTTTGGCCTGACTGAACAAATCTCTTACGCGTGACGCGCCGACCCCGACAAACATTTCCACAAAATCAGAGCCGCTGATGCTCATAAAAGGAACATCCGCCTCCCCTGCGATGGCTCTGGCCAAAAGCGTTTTTCCGGTTCCGGGAGGACCGACCAGCAACAATCCTTTAGGAATTCTGGCGCCCAGTTTTGTATATTTTTTCGGATCTTTCAGAAAATCGATGACTTCTTCGAGTTCAGCCTTGGCTTCATTGACACCGGCCACATCCGAGAAGGTCACTTTTTTTGATTTGTCCGTTACGAGACGCGCTCTGCTTTTACCAAACGACATCGCCTTGCCCCCGCCGGACTGCATCTGGCGCATGAAGAAAATCCAGACGCCGATCAACAGAAGGAATGGCAGCCAGGACACAAATATCATATACCAGGGGCTTTCATCCTTGGGTTTGGCGCCTATTTTTACGCCTTTTTCCCGAAATTCACGAATCAGATCGTCATCTTTTGGCGTATAGGTTTTGAAGGTATTGCCGTTGCTCAGCTTACCGGTGATTGCATCGCCCTGAATCATGACTTCGGTAATTTCGCCGCTTTTCAGATAATTGAGCATCTCCGTGTAATTGAGCTCTTTCGTCGAGGTTTTGGGCTCGTTGAAAAGCTGCCAGACCAGCAAAAAGACCAATAGCACCGTCAGAACAAGCGCTATATTTTTTTGAAACTGATTCAATATCTTTCTCCTTTTAATTGATTATGTCTAAACATCATCAGCTTTATAATATTATTCCATTTAACTCAAATCTTTTCTCATAATTCATGCCGAAACCGCAGGACGATCATTAACCGGTCATTGCTTTTCCAAAACGAGAACACGCTTGGTCGCGGGGCTTATTTTCACCCGGTCACTGATGCACAATCCTTCGATCCAGACGACAGATTCGCCGTCCGCCAGCAGAAGAATATCATCCCTTTGGTGCCTCGGGATTTTCCGGTCAATAAAGATACTTTTAATTTTTTTTCTACCCGACATGCCCAGCGGCCTGATCCAGTCGGCTTCCCTGCGATTACGGAGCACCAGGGGCATCACAAGCTGATCCAGATCCAGACAAATTCTGTTTCTTGATAAATCCACATCATCTTTTGCACCTGTCCAAAACGTCACCGAGGTGTTCATACCCGACAGGGCAATGTTCCCCGGAATCGTGACCGGGTATTCATAGTGCCTGATTTCTTGAGATTTTTCCTTCCCGATGCAAACCTGATCGTACTGACGTCGAGCGTGATTACCCATTGGCAGAGAGAGACTTTTCCCTGTTTCGCCCGAAGTCGCCAGACGAACAACCGCATCGATATGCCGAAAGCTGAAACCGTTTTTATCGTCCGACAAATCCTCCAGCATCATTTTGACCACGCGATATTTGAGCGCTGTTGGCAGCGTTGAAAAAGCCGCCGCGGAAAAATGAAGTTGCCCCCGACTTCGCTTCATACCCAATGCATCCATGGCGTCGATGGCACAAGCGTGGATGAACTCATCCTCCCTCCGCAGGATACCCGCCATTTGTGCAAGGCTCGATTCTATCGCCGGGTTATAATGCTCCCGCAAGTATGGCATCAGATCCAGCCGCAGCCTGTTTCGCAGATAAATGCTGTTTTTGTTGCTTGAGTCCTCCCGGAAGGAAACTTTCGCGCCTTGAAGAAACGTATGGATTTCCTGACGCGACACATTCATGAGAGGTCGGATATATCTGCCTTCGCGCATGGGCAGAAAACCGCGCAGACCTTCGAGGCCGCTTCCGCGCAACAGATGCATGAGCACCGTTTCCGCCTGATCGTTTTGATGATGTCCCATCGCAATTTTCTGCGCGCCCCGGTCTTTTGCCACGGAATCCAGAAACCGGTATCGTTCATGACGATAGAATTCTTCATCCGACATGCCTTTCCTTCTCAGCCTATGGTCGCAAGCCGCCACAAAAAATGGCAGACTATGTTTTTCGGCCATTTTGCGGCAGAAATCTTCATCCTCATCTGATTCTCCTGCCCGGACGCCGTGATTAAAGTGCGCGGCAATCAGGGACAATCCGTAGTCGGGTTCCAGCGCAATCAAGGACAATAAAAGCGCACAGGAATCCGCACCGCCTGATAAAGCGACAACCACTTTGTCGCCGCGTGCAAGCAGTCTGTTCTCTTCGATGAATTTTCTAATTTTCAGCATCATGACTAGCAAAAAAAGGATTTGATTTCGATGATGTTTTCACAATAAACATCCGCGTTCATCGCGAGGAGGTCTTCACGCTTTCCCAATCCGTTCAAACAGGCGCAACAGAAGATCCCCGTGCTTGCGGCGAGAGCAATGTCATTTTTGCCATCCCCGATGATGACGGTTTTTTCGCGCGGCGCTCCGTGTCTGTTTAAAACATAATCCATGATGCGCACATCCGGCTTTTGATAAGGCGTTGTATCCGCCCCGATGATTTCCAAGAAGCACTGCTCAATGCCAAGATGCGCGGCAATAGTTTTTGCAAAGCGGGTCCGCTTGTTGGTGACAATCACTTTTTTCTTGTGGGCATAATGTCTCAGGACATCCTCAACACCCGGACAGAGCTTAGTCCGGTCTACCAGATGTTCTCCATAATAGTCTGTAAACACGTTCATGGCTTCGGAAATGTAGCGATCCCGAGAAATCCCTAAAGAACGTTCGATCAATTGCGTCACCCCGTCTCCGACAAAACTGACAATGTCTTCTTCTGTTCTTGGTGAAAGTTTGAAATACGACAGGGTATGATTGACGGCGACCACGAGATCGTCTTTCGTATCCGCAAGCGTTCCATCAAAATCAAAGATCATCAATTCCACTGTTTTCTGCATCCGGCCTCCTCGATTTTCTATAGCGGAGGACAGGGCTAAAAACAAGTTTCTTTCTTATCCGGTTTTGTTTTCGCCGAAATAGAATTTGACTGCATCTCATCCGTGTGTTAGAAATATTCCAACCGCTTGGATCACTCGTATCGACTGAGACGGGGTACAATTCACTGTCGAACACAGGTCTTCCATCATAACGCGGAAGACCTTTTTTGTTTGGGATATGAAAAAAACGACGTTCATAAAATTCGGTATTGTCGGCACAGGCATGGTCGGAACGGCCATCGGTTTTTTATTGAAGAACGCCGGGCATGATATTGTTATGGTCGCCGACAAAAACAAAGCCGCCCTTAAAAGAGCATCCTCTCTGATGAGCGCCTCTGCCTTGAAAGCACCTTCCTCGATGGCGAATTTCGTCGACTGTATTTTGATTACGACGCCGGATGATATGATTCTTTCCGCATGCGGGGAGATCGCCCGTAACCCGGCAATCCGGGACAAACATGTGTTTCACATGAGCGGTGCGGGCAGTCTAAATCTGCTTTCGCCCGCGAAGAAAGCCGGGGCGTCCGTTGCCAGTATTCACCCGCTTCAGAGTTTTTCTTCGGTCGAAGGCGCAATGGCCAATCTTCCGGGCAGTTACTTCGGTGTAACAGCCGACACCCGATCCAAAAAGATGGCGCTGCGAATCATCGTCGATCTTCAGGGAAAGCCGTTGATAATTTCACCGCGACAGAAGCCTCTCTACCACGCGGCTGCCTGTGTGGCGTCCAATTATTTCGTCACCCTGATGTATGTGGTGGAGTCCCTTTGCCAAACCGCCGGCATAAACGCCAACGATGCGCAAAAGGCTTTTCTGCCTCTCGTGGCAGGCAGCCTGAATAACATCGGACAAAACGGGGCGCTCCGCGCCCTGACCGGCCCCATCGCCCGCGGCGACGTGGCTACGATCCAAAAACACATAGCGGCCCTGGGTCAAAGCGCGCAGGACCTCCTGCCTCTTTATACTGAGATGGGGCGCCTAACCGTCACTATCGCCCTTGAAAAAGGAACCATTAAGAAACACCAGGTAAAATCATTGATCGAAGCACTGAAAGGAGCTGCCGATGAGCACGCAAAATAAAATTCACAGAATAACCGTTCCGGACATCAAAAAAATGAAAACGCAGGGTGAAAAAATATCGGTGCTGACCGCCTACGATTACAGCATGGCCTCCCTGCTGGATGACTGCGATATTGACATGATTCTCGTTGGCGATTCACTCGGTATGGTTGTTTTAGGTTATGACACCACGCTGCCGGTCACGATGGAAGAAATGCTCCACCACACGCGTGCCGTCTCGCGCGGCGCCCATAAAGCCCTCATCGTTGCCGATCTGCCTTTTTTGTCCTATCAGATTTCCCCTGAAGACGCACTGGCCAACGCCGGACGGTTTTTGAAGGAAGCCGACGCGCAGGCTGTTAAACTTGAAGGCGGTCGGGAAATGGCAGAAACCGTCCGTAAAATAACCACAGCGGGGATTCCCGTGATGGCTCACCTGGGTTTGACGCCGCAATCCATCCACCAGTTGGGCGGCTATAAAGTTCAAGGAAAAAACGAAGACGCGGCCGAAAAAATGCTGGCAGACGCAAAGAGCCTTGAAGAAGCCGGCGCCTTTTCCCTGGTGCTGGAATGTGTACCGGAAAAACTGGCCGCTGAAATCACCCGTTTAATCTCCATTCCAACTATCGGCATTGGCGCGGGTGTTTCCTGTGATGGACAGGTTCTTGTGGTCAACGACATGCTGGGTATGTATGATCGCATGACACCGAAATTCGTAAAAAAATACGCGAACATCAACGCCGAGATCAAAAAAGCCGTCACGTTATACATCTCGGAAGTCAAACAGCAGCAATTTCCGGACGCTGATCACAGCTTCAAATAATTTATCCGGAAAGGGCTATGACCGGACAAGCCCGTTGAGCATTTTTGAGTACGTTATCATGAGAATATCCGGATGGACAAAATAATCCGGTCGCAGCGCAAAATGGCGATCCACAAGCAGTCTTGCAGCCCGCTTCACACTGCCTTCGGTTTCGAGCGTCTCCATGAGCCTGTTTTGCATGTCCTCTGCCGCCGCCAGACTGCTTTGGATGTACGTTCCTGATTCCAAGCCTGTGACTACGCCGTAATGATCGGCGCAAATCAGGGATGCCGAAAGCGGCGCCAGTTTACGGAGACTTTCATAGAACTTTTCCATGCTGGAGCCGGCAGCGATGATATATTCCTCCCCATAGGGGATTGCCGCCGCATCCGATGGAAACAGCGCTTCGAGCTGAGGCACATAGGCTGATATCGAACAGGCCGAATGTCCGGGTGTTTCGATGATTTGAATGTGCCTGTCTCCCAGATCAATGACATCTCCCTCGCCTGCGGCAACGCCGGAAATGTCACCCGACCACATCCAGTCCAGAGCTTCCCAGTTTGTCTTTTTGTCTTTTGCGACTCTGTCTGCAATTTTCCGGGTGAACTGTCCAATGATGGCAAGCGCCTTGGTATTGGCCAGAACATCCCATGCAATCGCGGAGGCATGGAGGGCGATTTCAGGATGTCTTCGTTTAAGAAAGGGGGCAATGCCGACATGATCGAAATGGGCGTGCAAAATAACGAGGTGTTTTATCTTTTCCTCAATAATGCCAAATTGCTCGATTTGTCTCAATAGGTCGGGCAAAATATAGGCCATGCCCGCGTTGATCACCGCTGACGCCTTACTGCCCTCAACGATATACACGCAGGCTTCCGGGGTTCCCAACAACCACAAATGGTCGCCTATTTTTCCGGGTTTTCTGAGTCTCATCGCTTCTCGTATTGGATGATCTGAGCTTTTTCCCGCAGCCTGGCCGTCAACCGCGAAAGCGCCTCTACTTCCTTTTCCTGCTCAAGATACCGGGCGATACTGTCTTTTACATCCTCGAATTTTATAATCCGGGACGGCTGACGTTCGATCACCTGAATTATATGATGACCGTATTCCGTGCTCACCACATCTCCGATAGCATTAATTTTCTGAGAAAATGCCGCCTCTTCAAAGGGTCGGACCATCTGATTTTTATTGATCATACCAAGGTCGCCGCCCTTTTCCCGACTCGGGCATTCCGAATACCGCATCGCCATCTCCGCAAAATCCGCCCCATCGAGCAGCTGTTTCCGGATATCGTCAATTTTCTCTTTTTTGTTAAGTCTTGTCGCGGGATCGTCGGAAGCGTTAATCGCCAACAGAATATGACGAACATGAACACTTTCGCCGGTTGTAAATCTCTCCAGATTCTCCTGGTAAAATTGATGGATATCATCCCTGTTCGGCGAGGCCTGTTCGCCCATCTCAATCTGCACCAGTTTCCGGATTCTTATTCCCAGAGCGATGTCCTCCTGACGCATATCATTTTCCTTAAAATAATCTTCGAGTTTTTTACCGGTCGGCAACCTGTCACGAACCTTTTTTGTTTCCCGGTCGATCTCAACTTGTGTGACCGAAATATTCCTCCTGTCGGCTTCGTCCCCCAGAATAGTTTTCAGGATAAAGATATCAATCAGCTGTTTTTTTATTCCTTCCTGAATTTGTTGTTTCTGGTTTGCCGGAATCCTCGCCTTTTGAAGATTCATTTTAAAGCGAATTTTATTTTGCAGTTCGTTTCTTTTCAAGCCTTTTCCATTCACGCTCAGAACAACATCACCGGATGCCGCCTGCATCAAATCCTGATCGGAAGACCCATAGTCCTCATTTTCCAATACAACAAATGATTCTTGTTCAACCGCGTCCGGTTCCAAAGACAGGCGTTCATCTTTAGAACAGCCCAAAGCCTGAAGCAACGCTGCAAACATAAAGAGCATCACGGCGACTCTGGTCCATTTAAGGTACATGACCTCTCCTCCCATAACTTTTCTACAATATTTCTTGGAGCTATATGCAAAACGATTCAGGTGCGTCAAGCTGATTATACCTGTTTAATTTTCTTTCAGGCTAGTCCATCGCCCTTAAATAACGAAGAATACCCGCTGCCGAATCCCGACTGCAGAAAAGATCATCGGGATGCGTTTTTGACATTTGCTTCAATAGAGTAGACAATGCGTCATACATATCAATACCGGGATAGATGTTGCGGGTCAGATCATTTACGAGTTTCAGTGTTTCAAATCCGTCGAACCAGATATGAAACTGCCGATGCAGATGATTTGTAGATTTTACGTTTTTGCCGATTTTCGTCCAGACATCTGTAAAGCGCCTTTGCATCAAGAAGGCTGACAGGCGCGGATGGATGTTGTCCGCCTTTTCCAGGATATTTCGGGGATCTTCCCGGCAGGAATCTTTCATCAACAAAAGCCATTTTGCCAAAATGTCAAATACGCGCGGATCATATAGAAGATGCCGCATTCTTTGCCCCGAAAGCGTACGCTCCATGGCAGCGCCTGTTCCAAACGGCACACGATCAGAGATTCGAGCGGACGGGTATATTTTCGTGGTGTTCACGTGACCGATTTGTCCAAGCTTGGCCAGTTTATTGAGAAAGTAAAAATCCTCTCCCGCCGCGCGGCGGTTCATGCCACGAACATCCAGATAAGCCCTAGCCGTGGTTACAATCGTGGATGCGACAGCGTGATAGGCATAGGGAGAACGCGCATACCTCAACCCCAGCACCCAGTAGCGCAAAAATATTTCATAACAGCAAATGGCCTCGCGCATTTCCGGCTCTTCGGGCAGATCATGCGCATAGGCGACCACCGCG
The DNA here is from genome assembly GCA_046484315.1 of Smithellaceae bacterium. Classification (GTDB taxonomy): domain Bacteria; phylum Desulfobacterota; class Syntrophia; order Syntrophales; family Smithellaceae; genus UBA8904. The sequence continues at coordinate 15,556 of JAWOJC010000130.1, forward strand.
GCATGGGTGTTATTTGTAAAATATTGGCTGATCGCTTCGAGATAATTGGGTTCCACCCGTGTATCCGCATCAAGGCTCAGGATCAACCCCGGCTCATCCATGGTTTCGCGTAAAAGTGACAGCGCCGCATCCATGCCGATTTTTCGGGCCATACCGACGCCACCTTCGTTTCGGGGAATTTCACAGCCATGAGATGACGCGTCCACATAGCCCAGTTTGAGAGGGGAGGCAGCTATCTCCTGCATAATCTTTTCTTGTCCTGAGCCTGAAACGCACGCATATGCTGACTTATTTTCGATGAGGGCATCAAGACGCTGGATGGTTTGAAAATTATTCTCACGCACGACGCTGCCCGCGTCCTGCTTATTGTTGACCACACAAATGATGAGCGTCTTTTCAAGCTGCGAGGCCGGATTGCGCGCAAGGGATACGAGCGTGCCAAACAGCATTTCGTTTTCAGCGTAGGCGGGAATCACGACCACCTGCCTTAGCGCTTTGGGGTAATTCGCTGTGATCTTCCAGACAGACGCATCGGCCGCGTATTTTTCAAAATAATTATCGATCAGGGCGGGTTTATTCATGCATCGCTTTCTGAACCTGTGCGCTGAGACCAGAATAGTCGTCCCCGTCAACCCAGTTGATTTCTATTCCCCTTTTTTCCATCCGGCGAAACCAGGTTTCCTGCCGTTTGGCAAATTGTCCAATGGCAATCGTCAGACGTTTGCTCATTTCATCTTTTGTGATCAGATTTTGCAGAAATCGGGCGACAAAACGGTACTCCAGACCAAAACTCTCCAGTCTTTCCCAGGACAGCCCCCCGGCATGGAGAGATGCCACCTCCTCGATCATCCCCTGATCAATTCTTTCTTGAAGCCGCAGGGCGATTCTATCACGCAAAACCGATCTTTCGCGCCGTATGCCGAACACAGCCGCGTTAACAGGCATGTGCACAGGCTCCTGAACGTGGCGACTATGCTTCACTTTTTCAATTTCGATCCGTCGGATCAATCTTTCCCGATCTTCCAGATCCGTCTTGTTGTGCAACTGAGGCCGATAGGCGTTTAATATTTCCTGAAGCTCGGACATCGTTTTTTGAGACAACGCCTCTCTTAAGGCGCTATCGAATATCGCCTGCGGCATTTGATAATCCATCAAAACAGCTTCGAGATAAAGTCCGGTTCCACCGGCCAGAATGGGCAGGTTTCCGCGCGTGCGTATCTGCTTAAACACGTCATGAAATTTTTTCTTATAATCATACACATTAAATTCAGACGAAGGTTCAATAATGTCGATTAAATGAAACGCAATACGCCTTCCATTTACCACGTACTGATCTAAATCCTTGCCCGTTCCCAAATCCATTCCCCGGTAGACCTGACGGGAATCGGCTGATATGATCTCGCCATCCGTTTCGGAAGCCAGACGCGCCGCCATGCCGGTTTTCCCGGAGGCTGTGGCGCCCAGTAGGACGATCAGATTTTTCTTTGTCAGGTTTGTCTTGATATTATAACCCTTTCTGTGTATCGAATTTCATAAGTTTATAACGCCTACGAATGCGGGACCATGGTTAAGAGACTTGATTTAGCCAACGAGCCAATCTTTTCTTTAATTATAAAAATGAGCTGGCCTTCCATTATCGCCATGCTCGCTATGTCTATCTATAACTTCATCGACACCTTCTGGCTTGCGCGCCTGAGCCCCCAGGCCCTGGCCGCGCTCACCGTTTGCTTTCCCATCCAGATGATTTTCGCGGCCATTGGTGTGGGCACCGGCGTCGGCGCCGGTTCTTTTTCGGCGAGGATGTTCGGCGCCGGGAAATTATTGCAGGCGAAGCATACCGCCGGGCAGATTTTTTTTCTATCCTTATTTTTCGGAGCGATGATCATCGCTACGGTAATGCTGCTGCGCGATCCAATCCTCCTTTTTTTCGGAGCGTTCGATGAAATTATGCCTCTTTGCCGAGATTATCTCGACATTATAATCTTCAGCGCACCTTTTTTACTTTTTTCCATGATGTGCAACAACCTTTTGCGTGCCGAAGGCCGTCCGCTTCTGTCGATGGTCGTGGTTCTGATTTCATCTTTATTCAGTATCATCCTCGACCCGCTTTTGATCTTCGGCATCGGCCCTTTTCCCCGCCTTGAAATCCGCGGAGCTGCGTGGGCTGCAGTGCTGGCACAATTCTTTGCCAGCCTTTTTTCCGTCTATTTCTTACAGCTTAAAAGCTCGAAATATGAATTGAAATGGCGCTACCTTGTTCCGGACTGGGCGATTATCAAATCCATCTATGCCACGGGCCTGCCCTCCGTGGTGACAAACCTGATTATCACGTTGGTCCTGATCGTCTACAATCATGTGTTGGCCCCGTTCGGATCCCTGGCCATCGGCGCGCTCGGCATCTGCTTTCGCATCAACGGTCTTGTAACCATGATCCTGTTCGGCATCGGTTTCGGCGTCATGCCTGTGGTCGGCTTCAGCCAGGGGGCGAAGCTCTATCATCGCCTGCGCGAGTCCGTTTCCGTTTCCGTCAGGGTCTCGAGCTATTTCGCCTTTTTTTCTTCGATTCTTCTGATTGTTTTCGCCGGCCCCATTGTGGGTATTTTTACCGACGATGCGGCCCTGATTGATATTGCCACAAACGCTTTGCGTATCTATGTCTCTGTTCTTGTTTTCACCGCACCGGTGATCATCTATATCAACATGTTCATCGGGCTCGGCAAAGGGTCACAGGCCATGCTGCTTTTATTCATCCGCGACACGGTTTTGCTCATTCCGCTGCTCATTTTACTTGCAAAGTATTTCGGTTTGATCGGCGCCTGGCTGGCCCTGCCCATCGCAACGGTCATCGCCTTCGTGATTATCCGATGGAGCGCAAAAAGAGAATTAAAACGTTTTACATTTGTGTAAAGTTCAAAAAAAATGCCCCTTATCGGGGCATTTCAATTAAGTTAATTTTTTAGTTACGATTACAGTGGCTGAACATTGGCCGCGCTGGGACCTTTGTTTCCCTGTTCAATTTCAAAACGGATTCTCTGACCCTCATAGAGTGTCTTAAAACCTGTTCCTGAAATTGCACTATAATGTACGAATACATCCCCACCCTCGTCATTCTCAATGAAACCAAACCCCTTTTTCTCATTGAACCACTTTACTTTTCCTTCTGCCAAAGCTCAAAGTCCCCCTTTCAAATTTTTGTTTCTTTCAGACAATGTCTTCAGAAACTAAAAAAACCGCACGAACTCTTTTTTTAAAAAAAGAATTTGATGCGGTTAATTTCTCTTTTCTGTAACTCTTTTAACACCACTTATTTCCTGATAAATCCGTCTATCTCTTGATCTTTTGATGAGACATTTCTGCCCCATGCGGGAAAAACTGTAGCATTATTTTTATTAAAATCAAGCTTTTTTTAATATTATTTTAATTATTTTTTGATCAAATATTTCTCCAGAATGTTGGATAAATCCGTTTCATTTCGGGAATAAAAGTGATCACCGCCTTTGATGACAGAAAATGAAACGGCGTATTGTGCCGCTATTTTTTTAAGTTCGTTCACATCGCAAAAAGGATCCTCATCACCGCAAATGATCAGGTTTGGCGCATGTTTCAATCCCTGCCAGTCGAATGGAAGATACTTGTCCGGCGGAGAAATAAAGATGACTGAAACAATCTCCGGCCGGTCTTCGTAAAGGAGATTCATACAGACCCATGCGCCGAATGAATATCCCGCGAGAACGATTTTTGAAACGCCCTGATTTTTCATAAACTCGCAGGCAGAGAGAATATCTTTTGTTTCCCCCCTGCCCTCATCATAAGAACCCGTGCTTTCTCCGACGCTTCGAAAGTTAAAACGCAGCGTCGAATAGCCCTGACCCGCAAACACATCTCGAACCGTTTCAACCACGTTGTTGTGCATCGAACCGCCCATCTGCGGATGCGGATGAGATAGAATGACGCCCTCCTCTAAACGACCTCTTACCCAAAGCCCTTCCGTTTTGAGTGGCCCGTTATTCCAGAATACTTTTTTTTCCGCGAGGGTCATGACTAAATCTCCGATGCCCTGTGACAGGCGCACAGCCCTCTTCCGGGCTGCTTGATCAATTGAGGTTGAGTG
>JAWOJC010000171.1:0-7329 GCA_046484315.1 Smithellaceae bacterium
GGACGTGAACGCGGGTGTCGGCTTGCAGGTCATGATCCCCAAAGCCGTAAGGCTCTACGGCGGTCCGTATGTTTACTATTCGGAAGCCTCGACCCGCCTTTCCGCGACGGTTCCGGGGCTGCCTTTGGGCGCGGGCGACGACGTTATAAGAAACAAGTCCGTGGCCGGCGGATTTGCAGGCGCGGACATCGCGCTTTTCAAAGGATTCCGGCTGAACATCGAAGGCCGGTACGCGGAAAATTTCTCATTCGGATCAGCCATCACCTACACGTATTGATCACAGGGGCAAGCCATGCAGCGCAAAGTAACATCCAGAAAGCCAGCCAGACTGAAAATCGGTGTCCTCTACGGGGGACGCTCTGGAGAACATGACGTATCGCTTTGTTCGGCGGCCTCGGTGGTCGCGGCGCTGGATAAAACGAAATATGATATTGTCGCCATCGGCATCGACCGTGACGGACGCTGGTACGTTCAGCCAAAACCGGAAATCGTGACGGATAAAAGTTTCGGTAAAATTCTGAAGCTTGCAAAACAGGGCCGTTGGTTCGTCAACCATTTCGAAGAGCAAAACAGGCTGTGCATTCGGGATCTGGATCATGCCGGCAGGGAGGTGTCCGTCGACCTTGTTTTTCCGGTGCTGCACGGAACCTACGGCGAAGATGGAACGCTGCAGGGCCTTCTGGAGTTGGCCCGTGTGCCTTACGTGGGGGTAGACGTCGCGGGCGCGGCAGTCGGCATGGACAAGGACATCGCCAAGCGCCTGCTTGCCCAGGCGGGCATTTGCGTGGTGCCCTGGATCACCGTGGGCAAGACGCAATGGCGGGCGCAGTCCGCAAAAATTCTGAAAGAGGCGATGGTCCGTCTCGGACTGCCGTTGTTTGTAAAACCGCTTTGCACCGGATCGTCCGTCGGGGTGGTCAAGGTCAAACACCGGAAGGATCTGGCGGCCGCCGTGGAGTATGCTTTTTCGTTTGATACCCGCGTTATGATCGAAAAAGGCATCGACTGCCGTGAGATTGAATGCGCCGTTTTGGGAAACGATTGTCCCGAAGCGTCGGTGCTGGGGGAAATTCTTCCCAACCATGATTTTTATTCCTATGAAGCCAAATATCTCGACCCGCAAGGCGCCGCGATGAACATCCCGGCGAAAATTCCCGCGAGGCTTGCAGCGGCCATGCGCAAGTGCGCCGTGGCCGGTTACGCCGCGCTCAACTGCAACGCCATGGGGCGCGTGGATTTTTTTCTGGAAAAAAAGACAAATAATTATTATTTAAACGAAATTAACACGTTGCCCGGATTCACCTCGGTGAGCATGTATCCCAAACTTTGGGAAGCGACAGGATTGCCCTACCGTAAGCTCTTGGACCGGTTGATTGATCTGGCGCTGGAACGCCACGACCGGAAAATGGCGATCCAGACAGACGTGACAGGGTAGCAGGGAGGTGACGAATGACCGGAGATCGGAGCTTCGTGTAGTCGTAGCATCCATTGAATCTGCACCCGTTGTCGGAATTCTTTACATTTGCATGAGCGGCGGTACCTTCTTTCAAAAGCAATAAACAGTGAATGTTCATGTGATTCAATAGGTTGCGTTTGTGCGCGTGTACAAGGGCTTGTTTATTGCATACATGTGCATACCCTAGATATTCGTCATCTTTTCAATTCACATCCTCTTTTGCGTCTATATGATGTTGCTGAGTCAACGCACCCTCAGCTTACTGCGGTGTTTTCAGGGTATGATCGGACCCGGCACGTGGGCTATCCAAGCGGATGGTGATCCACGCGTCAGGGCAGAATCGACACGAGCCGGAGGGGCGATGTTAGATAGTGACGCTCAAAAAACAAAGCAGTGGCAGCCCATTCCTGTTATGGAAAACATCTTTCTTTTCCAGGATGAAGATGCTCATTCCCTGCGTTTCTCCACGGTGATCAACGACATATCCCGGCGTATCGACATGGAAAAGGCGCCAAGCGCCTGTCACGATATTTGTGAACGTAAACAGGCCGAAGTGGCGACGCGGGAGAGCGAACAGCGTTTCCTGGGGCTGGCGGAAGTGTTGATCCAGGGAATCTGGATTGTTGATGCGTATGGAAAATCCATTTATCACAGTCCCCAGTTTATCGACTATACAGGGTTAGAGGCATCCACATTCGAAGAGCGTGAACAGCTCATTCATCCGGACGACCGGGGGCCTGTGCGGCAGTTATGGCAGGAAGCTTCTGCAGGTGACGGTCCTTATCAGGTCACCTGCCGGTTGCGCAGGCGAGATGGCGTGTATCGCTGGGTTCTTGTGCGGGCCATTGTCCGATCTGCTGAGGAGGGCCATGAGCGCCAATGGATTTGCGCGGGTACGGATATTGATGACCTGATCCGGGCAGAACAAACAAGCTTAGAGAGCCTGAATATCCTGGCCGAAGCCGAACGCATCGGGCGGACGGGAAGTTGGAGACGAGATCTGGTCGAAAACAAAATTGTCTGGTCCGCGGGATTTCGCCGGATCATGGGATTTTCAGACCATGAAGAGATGTCTGTGAAAAAATTCATATCCCGCATCCACCCGGAAGATGCGGATGCCCTGATTAAAAAATGGCAGGCCACGCTTGAAAACAAAGCTTCATATGCAGAAGAATTCCGAATTGTTCTGCCGGATGGATCCATTCGTCACGTTGTTGGAAGAGCTGAAGTTTCTCTTGATGCGAAAGGAAAACCGGTCATCCTTCAAGGCACGCTGCAGGATGTGACGGAAACCAAACAGCTCGAACACGAGCTTGTCAAGGCGCGTCAGCTGGAGTCTATCGGAACGCTGGCCGGCGGGTTGGCTCATGATTATAACAACCTGCTTTCCGTCATCATCGGAAATATGGAAATGGCAAAAATGTACATGACGGATAATGATTTGGCCTATGTTCCGCTGATGAAAGCCGAAGAGGCGATCCTCAAGGCGCGGTCTCTCTCCGAGCATCTGATGACCTTCTCCAAGGGTGGCCGTCCCAGAAGTAAAATCATGCCCATCCGGAACCTTCTTGCTGATTGTGTCAGGCAGGCTTTGAAAGGCTCAGAGACAAAAGCCGAATGGAAGATCGCCGATGGGCTTCCGGAGGTGAAAATTGACGAACACCAGATCAGTCAGATGATCAGGAATATTGTGATCAATGCCCGGGAAGCCATGCGGGAAGAGGGGACCCTTTTCGTTGAAGCGGACAGGATTTTGCTGCATCATGATGAATGCGCAGATCTGGCGGAGGGGACCTATTTGAAGCTGATTTTCCGGGATCAGGGTCCAGGGATTCGTGCCACGCATCTGCCGAAAGTGTTTGACCCCTATTTCACCACCAAAACCATGGGATCGACAAAAGGCATGGGGCTGGGTCTCACGATCTGTTATTCAATCGTGAAACGGCACGGCGGTCACATGGTGTTGGCGTCCAAACAAGGTTCCGGCACCACCGTGACCGTCTATCTTCCCGAAGCCGGCGAGGCTGCCGGTTGAATCAAACAGGCCCCTTCTTTCGACGCCTGAGATTAAAAGCAAAGGACAGGAGCTGTCTGTTATAAAATCCCGAACTCAGCGGCCGGATGCCGCCTCTTGCGGTGCCAGCATGATCGGAATGCCGTCTCTGATTTCAAACAGCAGCTTGCAGTGATCGCAGGTAAGGCACATCTGCCTTTCGTCGAGGCGGACGAGGCCGCGACATTGCGGGCAGGCGAGAATCTCTAAAAGATCCGGGCTGAGAGTCATGGGGTTACTCCTGTTTTACCTTCTCTGCAACGGCCGCAAAAACCTGCTCTGGGGTGATGTCGTGCATGCACTGCATGGTGTCGCATTTTTTCAGCAGGCAGGGGCTGCAGGGCAGGGTCGAGCGGATGACGGTATGCCCCGGTCCATAGGGACCGGTTCTCGCGGGATCGGTGGCGCCGAAAAGCGCGACGACCTTTGTTCCGACAGCGGCGGCCAGATGCATGGGGCCGGAATCTGTGGTGACGACGGTGATGGCTTTGCGATAGATGAAAGCCAGCTCCAGAAGCGACGTCCGGGAAGCGAGGTTGATTCCCGGTGTGCGCATGGCCGCGATAATCGGTTCGATGGCTTGAACGTCCGAGCCGGTAAAAACAGTCGGGAGATTCAGTCTCTCAAAAATCATATCGGCCAGGCGGGCGAATTTTTCATTGTTCCACAGCTTGGTTTCCCAGTAGGCCACCGGGTTGATCGCGATAAAGTTCCGGTCCAGTAAACCGTGCCGGCTCAGAAGCGCGGTTGCGTTGCGGTCGGCCTGCGGGTTTGCGGGCAGGACAAAATCCACCCGATCCACCTTTGCGCCGAGATGGCGCGGAAAATCCAGGTAGCGGTCCACCGCGTGTTTGTTCATGTCCTCGGGGATTTTTTCGTTGAGAAAAAGGCCGCTCAATTCCTGAAGCGAGTCGTAACCCAGTTTTCTTTTCGCACCGGAAAGACCCACCACCACGGCGCTTTTGAACAGGCCGTGAAAGTCGACGGCCAGATCATAGTTCCTGGCACGCAGCTGTGAATAAAAAGCGCGAACGTTGTGCCACGTTTTCCGAAGCCGTCCGGCCGCCAGATCCTTTCCCCAGCGCTTACGTTCTGAGACGATCACACAATCGATGAGCGGGTGGCGGACCACCAGATCGGCGGCCGCCTGTTCCACCACCCACGTGATATGCGCGTCGGGATAGCGTTGTCGAAGCGCCGCCAGGGAAGGGAGGGTGTGAATCACGTCGCCGATGGCGCTGAGTTTGACAATGAGAATGTTCATGCCCGGTCCTTCAGGATCCAGCGGACAGCCTCTAATATATCGCCTGCGATATGGTCCGGACGGTTTTGATCACCGGCTTTGTCCGGTCCCGCATCCTGTGTTGATTCCTGACCGTAGCCGGTCATGACCAGCACGCCTTTGGCGCCCGCGCGGTGCGCGGCTTCAATATCCCGATAGCGGTCTCCAATCATATAAGAGTTTCTCAGATCAATGTCCAGATCGTTCGCCGCCTGCTTAAGCAGACCCGCCGCGGGTTTTCGGCAGTCGCAAATTTTCCGGTAAGGGGCGGCGCCGTCGGTTGGATGGTGCGGACAGTAGTAAAACCGGTCGATGTGCGCGCCGTGTTCCAGAAAAATGCTTTGCATCCGGTCATTGATGTCGCGTACGAATGCTTCCGTGAAAAAGCCCTTGGCAATGCCGGCCTGATTCGTGACGACAATCGCCTGCATGCCGCTTTCGTTAATGAGCCGGACGGCCTCGAAGGCGGCGGGAATCATCCTCAGTTTATCCGCGTGATCCAGGTATCCGACCTCTTCGTTGAGGGTGCCGTCGCGGTCCAGGAAGACGGCTGTGATTTTCGTGTTCATGGGTTCGATTCCCTTCGCAACAAGTCGGTTGCGGCCGAAAGCGCATCTTCAACGGAAATGTCGGTCATGCAGCGAAAATCTGTCGGGCAGACTTTCTTCAGACAGGGGCTGCAATCGGCGGGTTTGCGGACGATGATGGTTTTTTCTCCGGCGGGCGAGGTCGTGACGGGATTGGTGGAGCCGAAAATCGCAACCGTCGGCACGTTGAGCGCACCGGCAAGGTGCATCAGTCCCGAATCGTTGCTGACAAAAACCGCCGAACGGGAGATTAAATAAATGGCGTCGCGAAGCGAAGTCTTCCCGGCCAGATTGAGAAAATCCGACTTGCCCTGACGCCTGACATCTTGTGCGGTTTGGTAGTCGTCCGGTCCCCCGAAAAGGACCACGCGTGCGGAAAGTTTTTCAGCAAGCCGGTCTGCTGTCTGTGCGAAACGTTCCGGAAGCCAGCGCTTGGCCGGGCCGTAGGTGGCGCCGGGCGCGATACCGATGATCGGCCGGTCGTCTCCCAGGTATTGTTTCATGGCATCGCGCACGTCAGGCGGGGAAAGACGTGTCTCCAGATGCAGCGACCGGTCCACGGGCGGACAGCCCAGCGCCTTGACCATTTCCAGGTAATAGTCAATCTGGTGAACCTGGAGAATGTCTCTGGTCCGGCCAATCGCGTGCGTCAGAAGCATACCGCGACCGTCGGAGTCGTATCCCGCCCTGAGCGGGATGCCGGCTGCGCGCGTCATGATGGCGGCTTCGATGGCGTTTTGCAGCAGGATAGCTGCGTTAAACTTTTTTTTGCGCAACTGCCAGGCCAGACGAAAAACGCCCCATGGATTGTCGTAGCGTTTTTCATAGGTCACAATCTCATCAGCGGGCGAAAACAGCCGGTAGATGTCCGCGACCAGCGGCTTGGCCAGCACCGTGAGGTGCGCGGCCGGATAGGCGGCGCGCACGGACGCGACAGCCGGCAGGGTCATCACCGCGTCGCCGATCCAGTTGGTGCCGCGCAGGAGAATCCGGTTAATGCCGTCTTGAGGCAGTTTGTTGGTTTTAAGCCTCATAGGTCGATTCTCCCCGGTTTGGCCTGACAGCGTTTCGTTTTCCAGCGCTGATGCACCCAGAACCACTGGTCCGGGTACTTGCGGATGGCGTCTTCGATAATCGTGGTGAAGCGCTGTGTGTTGGCAAGCACATCCGCGTCACGATTGCCTGTGTCGGTCAGCGTCACTTCGTCTCCGATTTCCATGATGAATTTTCCGTTTGCCAGCCGCCGGGTGAAGACGGGCAGCACCGCCGCGCCGGTATGCATGGCCAGAAGCGCGACGCCGGTGGTGGTCGCGGCGGGACGGCCAATTTCGCTGTAAGTTGGCTGCTTTCCATAGAAATTCATTCTGCTGACAACAATGGAAACCGATAAAACAAAAGGGCTGCGATCAGCTGCAGCCCTTTTGTTTTATACTTTGCAAGGTCAAGGAAATCAAGGTTTTGTGCGGAGGCGTAGTACTTTACGCCGCACAAGCAAAGCCACAGATTGACGCAGAGTTTGCGAAAAAGGGCCGTTTCCGGGCAGAAACTAAGCCAGGTCCTGCTCCGCCTGATGGATCAAGTCAAACAACTCCTGAATGTCCTCCTCCTCGATGCACGAGAAGGCAATGCGCAGATCCTTGCTGTTGATCGAGATGGTGCCGACACCATACTTGTCAAGCAGGTGAACGCGCAGTTTTTCGGCGTCGACCCTTTTTAACTCGAGACACATGAAATAGCCGGAATTGAAGGGGTAGAAGTTCCAGGAATCGGCATATTTGGTGTTGGCGAGAACTTCCTTGACCTTGAGGGCACGCCCTTTCATGATTTCGAGTTTTTCCTGCCGCTGTTTATCAAAGTGGGGGGAGCGCAGCGCATCGATGACAAAGGTCTGTGACGGATGCGGACAGTTGGAAATTGTCGCACGGATGATTCCGAGGGTCTTTTTCTCCAG
>JAWOJC010000226.1:0-8446 GCA_046484315.1 Smithellaceae bacterium
AAGGCGAAATCTGGAAATATTTGCCACCGCGCAGGACAACACGCGAGCCGGATCGCCTTTTTCACTCATCAATGCAACGCTCACTCCGATGGGGGCCAGGCGCCTGCGCTGGTGGCTGGGCTACCCGCTGGTGTGTCCTGAAAAAATTCAAGCGAGGCTGGCGGCTGTGGCGGAGATCAAGGATACCCAATCCGTTCGATCACATTTGCGAAAAATTCTTTCCGGTATCTATGATCTGGAAAGGCTGGCGGGACGTGTTGCGTTGAAAATGGCGACGCCACGCGATCTTGTCGCGCTGAAATGGTCCCTTGGTGTTCTACCGGAAATTCCATCCATCCTGTCGGATTGCACGGCGCCCGCGCTGGTTGCGCTTCGAAACGGGATTCTCGATATGTCCGGGCTGGTTGCGCTGATCGAACGCGCGATCGTCAATGAACCGCCGGTACGAATGCAGGACGGGGGTTTTATCGCATCGGGATATGATGACCAGCTCGATCATCTTCGTTTGATTAGTCGCGACGGCAAAAAATGGATCGCCGAGCTCGAAGCCCGAGAAAGAAAGTCCACAGGCATCCATACGCTGAAAATCGGATTTAATAATGTGTTTGGCTATTATATCGAAGTGACCAAAGCCAATGCCGCATCGGTGCCTGATTCCTACGTGCGCAAGCAGACACTGGTGAACGCGGAGCGCTACATTAATCAGGAGCTCAAAGACTTCGAACAAACCGTCCTGGGCGCGGAAGAGAAAATACGCGAACGCGAAAATACACTTTTCAATGCGCTGAGGAATGATTTGATCCATCACATTCCCGGAATACAGCAGAATGCCTTTTTAGTGGCCGAGCTCGATGCGCATTACGCGCTTGCGGAGGTGGCGGAAAAATATTCGTTTACCTGTCCCGAAATAGATGAAGAAGATGTCATTGAGATTAAAGACGGCCGGCATCCGGTGGTTGAATCGTTTTTAAAGCAGGAAGGGTTTGTGCCCAATGATTGTCTTCTGGATCTGCAGACAAACCGGCTGCTGGTGATCACGGGACCCAATATGGCAGGCAAATCCACCTATATCCGTCAGATTGCGCTCATTGTTTTAATGGCCCAGATGGGGAGTTTTGTGCCGGCGGCGCACGCGCGTATCGGGGTCGTCGATAAAATCTTCACGCGCATAGGCGCGTCCGACAGTCTGATCAAAGGACACAGCACCTTTATGGTTGAAATGATGGAGACGGCGGAGATTCTTAAAAATGCCACATCCCGCAGTCTGGTCATTCTCGACGAGGTGGGCAGAGGCACGTCCACGTTTGACGGCTTGAGCATCGCCTGGGCGGTGGCGGAACATCTGCATGATCTGCAAGGCACAGGCGTTCGAACCCTGTTTGCCACGCACTATCATCAATTAACGGATCTGGATGCCGCAAAAGCAGGCGTAAAAAATTTCAATATCGCCGTCAAAGAGTGGGGAGAAAAAATCATCTTTTTGCGAAAAATTGTCCCGGGCGGCGCAAGCCGCAGTTATGGGATTGAAGTCGCCCGCATCGCAGGCGTCCCGGAGGACGTCATCGGCCGGGCCAAAGAAATTCTACTCAATATGGAAACAGGCGAGTTCGACGAGATCGGCATGCCGCGTATTGCCCGGGGTAAAAACGCAGCGAAAGAGGGAAACGCGCAATTGAATTTGTTTGCCGGGCATGAAGACGCTGTCATTGACACGTTGCGCCGAATGGATATTTCCTCCATGACGCCACTCGATGCGCTCAATCAGCTCAGCGATCTGAAAAGCAAGATTTAAAACAGGTTAGACGAGAAGCGTCTGTTTCAAACGTGCTGAATCGGTGAGTCCTTCCAGAATTTTGTAAATCCAGTCCTGACGCAGAGTGACCATTTTGTCGGACAGCGCAGCGTCGTAAACCGCATCTGCACTTTCTTTTCGGCGTATCCTTCTTTTTATCTCATGGGAAAAGACCAGAATTTCAAAGATGCCTGTGTGGCCGCTGTAGCCGGTTTTGGCGCACTCGTTACAACCGTTAGGACGGAAAAGCACAAAATCGTCGGTGTAGGGGATATTGAGCTGTTCGAATGCCTCTGCTCCGTATAGCTCCGCCAATTCATCATATTCTTCACGGCCGGGGTGATACGGTTCCTTGCATTTCGGGCACAGGGTGCGGATCAGTCTTTGCGAGATTATGGCCAGTGTGGCGTCGGCCAGCGCCAGATGGGGAATTCCCATGTCCAGCAGTCTTTCCATGCTTTCCGTCGCGCTTTCCGCAGACAATGAGCTCAGAACGAGGTTGCGTTTCATGGCGGCCTCCAGACAGAGTCTGGCCGTTTCGATATCGTGAAGATGGCTAGCCATGATCACATCCGGATCCGCAGCAAAAATGGATCGTAACAACTTCGGAAAGGTAAGGCCTTTTTGCGGGTCAATTTGTGCCTGTCTAAGTCCATTGTCTGTGATATCGATCGGTTGTTCCGCGGTCCAAATTTTCTTTCCCGGTTGGTTGATGTGGCTGAGGCAGGCGTGCAGTGTGGTGGTGATGCCCGTGCCGGCAGGTCCTGCGATCAATATCAATCCGGTTGGCTTCTCAAGAATTCCGGTCAGTATGGCGTAAGTCTTTTCGGATAACCCGATCAGCTCCAGAGGCATTTTCTTTATTTTTGGCAGAATATGAATGACGGCGTCTTCCTGTCCCGCCCGGGTCGGAATGATGACAATTCGCATATCGAGATCGCCGCCCGCCGGTCGCAAAAACCGAATTTTGGCGCTTTGCAAAACGCCTTTTGCCTGCGGGGATATCTTGGCCATGATTTTGATCTGAGCGATGATGGTTTCGTACTCACTGTCTGTCATGGTCTGGTGGAGGATGCATTGCCCGTCAATACGGATCCTGAGTGTCACGTTGTTTGCTTCGGCGTCCGGCTCGAAGTGAATGTCCGAAGCGCGGCGGCCGTACGCTTCATTGATGATCTGGGAAACCCTTTGTGCAGCGCCCGCGTCGACCACCGTGAGGGACTGTTCTTCAAAAATGTTTTCATCAACGGGCGCTTCCGGCTCGATGGGCAATTCCTGAGGGGACTGCTCTCCGAAGACCGGCATATCCTCATTGGTCTGGCTGAGGGACTCCACGGGGGTCGGGTCAGATTCCGGCCGGATTTCAATCTCAGAGGATGCCGTCATTTCTTCCTCCGGTGCTTCCGCAGTTGTTATTGCATCATCGACTTCAAGGAGGGGTTCGTCAATGTGTCGAGCCTGGAAGGCAGGATTGTCCTGTGTTTCATCATTGTGGCGTGTCTCTTTCTGTTCCTGGAAGAAGAGGTCGAGGTAGCTTGCGATGTCTGTTGCGGTTGCGACATCATAGGCGATCGCATTGGTTCCAAGCATTCCTTCAATGTTTTTTCTTTTGATCATGTCGGAAGGATCGTCGGTGATGACATGAATTTTCCCATTGATGACATCGATCGGTACCCAGCGCATTTTTTCGAGCGCTGCTTTTTCCAGACCGGTCAAAAGCGCGTCAGGCACAGGGTGTTCACTGTCATAAGGCACAAAACGGCAGTGGTAATAATCGGCCAGAGACTTGCCGATATCGTCCTTGGAAACACCGTATTGATCCATGAAAATGTCTTCAATGGGTTGCGAATGCCGGTGTGAGGTTCTAAGCGCTTTTTCCAACTGGATATCGTTGAGAAATCCTTTCTTCAAAAGGGGCTCAAACCGGACCGTGAATTTTTGTTTTTCCTCGTAGAAGTTAAACTGATTATCAAAGGCTTTTGCGAGGACACCTGAGATTTCATCGAGGTAAATCTGATGGTAGTCCTCGATCTTATCGCCACCTTTTTTATTGATGATTTCCATGACACCCAGAAGGACGCCTTCGATGGCAATAGGTGTGGCGATGATTTGTCCGGTCAAAACGCCTGTTTTTCTATCCCGTGAGCGGTCAAAGACCAGTTGTTCATGAATTTTTCTCAAATCGCGTTCATTATAGGGATCTGCAATATAGAGCAATTTTTTCTTCTGGGTTACATAACCTGCAAAGGTTGCGTAACTGATGGGGAAACGTACTTCCCTGATGTTGTCTCCGTCTGCTTCCATTGTGTAAATTTCTTTGGCGGGTCGGTCAATCAGGTAAATTGTGAGGATGTGGATATTAAAGAGCTTACGGATGTCTTCCTTAAGGGAGACGATAATTTCTGCAATGGTTTCAGCTCCCAATATGCGGTTGGACAGATTCTGAATGGATTTATGAAATTCAAGATTTCTGAGAAGTTCTTCCACTTGTGGCGCTTCTGAAAGCTCGTCTTTTTTCGGGGGTTTTTTTATGAAAGTTGTAATCTTTGCCATTTCGTAAACCTCTCGACTGCCTCTATGCGCCCGATACCGATGAATCTTCCCTACACGGTGGCATTATGCTTTTATGGGAAATACATATCAGTTGTGCGCTGAAATTGCCAGCGCGTCGAAAATATTGTCGGCGATCGTATTGATATCCAGTGGTTTTTCCAGATATTTAAAAATGCCCAGCGTGCTGATCACTTCTTCAATTTTCGGGGTTCCGAATGCCGTCATCAGAATCACGGGGATGTGAGGATAGTTCCTTTTAATGTATGCGAGCAGTTCAAAACCATCCATTTTCGGCATACTCAGATCCGTAATCACCAGGTTGATGATCGGCACGGTCTTGAGAAGTTTGACGGCCTCAACACCGTTGGTGGCGGTTAATAAATGAAAGTGTTGATAATACATGCCCAATCCGTCCGCAAGCGTCAGCAGAAGGGGTTCTTCATCATCGACAATGAGAACATCCGGCACTTGTTTATAACCCATAGCCTTTGACTTTTCGTTTGAGGGTTGACAGGGAAATGCCGAGCGCCCTGGCTGTTTGTGAATAATTCCCCGTGTGTTTTGTCAGGGCGATGCGGATGCAGTTTTTTTCTGTTTCTTCGAGTGTCACAATTTCATCCGGACTCTGTTTAAAACTGCTGTGGTTATTTATGATAACCGTATTTGGTCCCGTTCTCAGAAGCACGGACGGCCGAAGCGTCTGCCCGCGCTGAATAATCAGCGATCGCTCAATAACGTTTTTCAGTTCACGGACATTTCCCGGCCATTCATAGTCCATCAGTTTTTCGATTTCGGAATCGTCGAGCCGCACATTGGGTTCCCGGGACATTTTGTTGATAAAGTAGTCGCATAGTTTGGGGATATCCTGCTTTCGGTCTCTGAGCGGTGGAATATGAATGCGGATCACGCTGATGCGGTAAAAAAGGTCGTCGCGAAATGTTTTGTTGCGGATCGCTTCTTCTAGATCATTGTTGGCTGCGGCGATGACGCGGACGTTGATCGGCTTGAAAGATTCACCGCCCACACGGCGGATTTTTTTGTCCTCCAGGACACCCAGGAGTTTGGATTGCAAGTGAATGGGCATGGCGCCGATTTCATCGAGCATCAACGTTCCGCCTTCTGCCAGTTCAAAGATGCCTTTACGTGTAGCGGTTGCCCCGGTGAACGCTCCTTTTTCCGAGCCGAACAATTCCGCTTCAATCAGATTTTCAGGCAGGGCCGCGCAGTTGACGGTTAGAAAAAGCCTGGAGGGCAGGGGACTTTTAAGGTGAATGGCCCTGGCCACAACGTTTTTTCCCGTGCCTGTTTCACCCGTGATCAAAACGGGCGCATCGCTGGAAGCGGCAAGGTCGATCATGCTTTTAATTTCGTCAAACGGCCCGCGGCCGGCGATCAGCTCATATTCTTCGCTTTCTCTGCTGTGCTGGTAGTCTTGAACCTGTTCCGCTTTTTCCAACTCCTGTGTCCGGAAGGCCTGCTTGATGGTCAGTTCCAGTTCTGCCATTTCAAAGGGTTTGGACAGATAGTCGTGGGCGCCGACTTTGATGGCATCGATGGCATTGTTGAAGCTCGGATAGGCGGTGACAAAAATGATTTTGGTCTGTTCGTTTTGTTTCAGGATGGAAGGGCAAAGGGAAACGCCTTGTACATCAGGCAGCTTCTGGTCCAGAATGACCACGTCAATTTTACTGTCCGTGCAGATTTTCAGGCCGTCTTTTCCTGTGTGGGCGGTCATGACTTCCGTTTTTCCGTCGGTTAGCAGATCGCTTACGGATTCACAAAAAAGATCATTGTCGTCGATAATTAATATTTTTCTTTTTACGTTAAGCATCCGCTTCACCTTCAGGAAGCATGACGATGGCCTTGGTGCCTACATCTTTCACGCTCTGGATTTTCATGTTTCCCTTCATGAGGGTAACCATTTTCAGCGTAATCATCAAACCCAGGCCCGTGCCTCTGGTTTTCGTTGTGTAAAAAGGTTTGAAAAGATTGGCCTGTGCGTCTTCGGACATGCCGCAGCCGTTGTCTTCCACTGTTAGCGTCACCAGCCCGTTTCTTTTCGATACGCGGATCAGAATTTGCGGATGGTCTTTGTCTGAAAGCGCGTCGGAGGCGTTGGTGATTAAATTGAGCATAACCTGATGCAGGAGGCGCGGATCCGCGCTGACCAGGGAAGCGCCGTTTTCAAGGAATTTTTGGATTTGAATTCCAGACTGATGCAGGTCGTTGGAAACCAGCGCGATAAAACGGGTTAGAAAATCATCGATCCTGACATCCTGAATTTCCGGATTTTCAAATATACTGAAACTTTTGAGCGCCTGAAGAAGGAATTCCACCCGGGTGATTTCAGTCATGGCGCGGTCGACGAATTTTTCTACAGCGGCAGGTGAATAGTCGGCAAGGTTTCTTTTGAGGACGCTAAGCGTCATTTTAATCGAATTAATCGGATTGCCGAGCTCATGGCGGATTCCGGAAAAAACATAACTGATGTTGTCCATGGAATTAACCGCTTCGGCAATGGACTCCAGACGGCTTCTTTCCGTGATGTCCCGGATGATAATCCAGATGAAACTGTCTGCAATCATGTAGGGGGTGTAACCCAGCAGTCTGTTTTTAAATCGCAGGGTGTAATTTTTTCCGAAAATGTCTTCGGCCGGTTTGCTGTCATAATCCGACAAGAGCAGGGAAACAAGCGTGCTGTATTCAAGAAGATTCGGACTGCTTGAGAAAATATCCGTTGCGAATCTGTTTTTAAAGATCAGGTCTCTTCTTTTGATGCCCAGAATGACAATGCCCAGATCGATGGTTTCCATAATACTGGCATATAGTGAATTTTCAACATCGGCGCCAAAGGATCGTCTGTCTATCGAAAAATCAGTCATACTGTTTTAGGGTCTTTACAAAAGCGTTTATTAAGTTATATAGGAGCTCCACGAGAGAAAACCGTTTTCCTGCCCGGTTTGATGCGCACGATGACGGCACCTCCTAAAACAACATGGAAACTCACCTTATCCCAAAAAAGCGGTGTGAGCTTCACAAAGCGAAAAAATAACTATAAACAATTACTTGTATTGTCAAGGATATTTTATTGAAACGCTTTAAAAAACGATTATGGATATCTGCGATCCTTGTGATCGTGGTGATGGCCGGCCTGTTTTATTCGCCGCGTTTTTTAATCCATTCAACCCACATCAAGAAAGTGGACGCGATCATTCTCCTTCTGGGCCCCGATTTTAGTGCCCGTCAAAAAGAAGCCTATCAATTGATACATAATGGCATGGCCGATTACCTGATCATTCCCGCCTATGACAAGTCCTATCGAATCGAGAAGGGCAGCCCTCGACATCTTCCCCATCTTGCCCTCAAGGAAAAAAGTCTGGTGAAAAACGGCAAAATGCCGAGTTACTTCGAAGATACGCACCTGGAAGTGATTGATGCACGCACCACTATGGACATGCAGGGACTTTCTTCCGCCATTTTCGTCAGTTCTCCATACCACATGCGGAGGATTCAACTGATGGTTAGCAAAGAATTCGACCGCGGGGGACAATATTATTTTGTGCCGACAAGATATGAGAAAGCCCCTGAAGACGTCTGGAAATTAAGCGGGGCGGATGTTCGAAAAGTGTGGCGGGAATATATCAAAATCATATGGTTTCTCATTTACTCTTTCTGGACGTCTTAGCCTTTCCGTGGTCATACCTGCAGCCAACACGCATCAGCCTCTTTTGTTTTTGTTTTTTTTATTAAATCGTAAATCAGAATAAATACTTCTTAAGTGCGCACCGGTTTTTGACGATAAAGGGAAGGAAGAATTTCATGATTTCCGGGTAGGTCTCGGACTGAAATGACGTCATGAAATTGACGGACGGCGCGTTTTTTGCCGAAAGGGATTCCAGGTAGCTTGATTATCAGAAAGTGTACAGTCTTGGGATGTTCGTAAGTGATTAAAAACAAAAGATTAAAAAAATATAGCTTCGCCGGGGATGGTTCCGGGACTGCAGGTGAGGCCCGGCGCCGAATTCGGGGTTGGACCGGCTGGGAGCGGCATTCCGGTACGCTTGCCATCCAACACCGCGTCGATCATGCCCGCGGCGAAGG
>JAWOJC010000307.1:0-11745 GCA_046484315.1 Smithellaceae bacterium
GCTTCATTGACGGCGGTATGAAAACGATTACCAAAAATCTGACGAAAGATGTGGAAAAAGGCAAGAAGACAAAAGCGGAAGCTGACGCCATTTTGGCTCGAATTCAACCCACACTGGATCTCAAGGAAGCGGCCAAAGACGCGGATGCTGTTGTTGAAGTTGTGATCGAAGTGATGGACGTCAAAAAGAAAGTCTATCAGGAACTCGACACCATCGTCCCTGCCGATTGCCTCTATTTTACCAACACCTCGGGGCTCAGCATCACGGAAATGGCCGCCATTACCAACCGTCCGGAGAAAGTCATCGGCACGCACTTTTTTAATCCCGTGCCCGTTATGCGCCTGCTGGAAGTCATCAGGGCCTATCAGACATCGGATGAAACGCTGGAAGCCGCATTGGCCTGGGGCAAGAAGCTGAACAAGGAATGCATCATCGTCAAGGAAGCCCCGGCTTTTGCCGTGAACCGCATTCTCTGCACGATGATCAACGAAGCCTTCTACACACTGGATGAGGGTGTTGCCTGCGCAGAAGACATTGATAAAGGGATGCAGCTTGGCTGTAATCATCCCATTGGTCCTCTGGCGCTGTCGGATCTTATCGGCAACGATACGCTGCTTCGCGTGATGGAAGGGCTGCACCGGGGGGTGGGCGATAAGTATCGTCCCGCGCCACTCTTGAGAAAACTCGTCCGCGCCGGCAATCTGGGAAGAAAGAGCAACCGCGGCGTGTATGATTATACAAAATGAACATGACCGGAAATTGCACAGCATTCAGGATAAATGTTTTTTCGAGGGTTGATATCTAATTTCTTTGGAGGGTGATGGAATATGGATGTACATGCAGATTATAAAAACAAACTGGTTTCCGCTGAGGAAGCGGCAAGCTACGTCAAGTCCGGTGATAGAATTTTTTACAGTGAATTTATTTTGATTCCGGAATCGCTCGATGAAGCCCTGGCCAAAAGAATTCATCTACTCAAAGACATTGATTTGAGGTCTCTTTGCACAGCACGGGTGCCCAAGGTCGTGGAAGCTGATCCCAAGCGCGAGCATGTGATCATGAATGACTGGCATTTTGCCACGGCGAGCCGCCGTCTTCATGACATTGATATGTGCAATTACATTCCTGTCAGTTACCACCAGGGGCCACGCACGATTCGGAAATACATCGGCTTTGATGTCGCATTTATCACAGTCGCCGAGATGGACAAAAACGGTTATTTCAATTACGGCCTGTGCAATTCGCTGACGGGTGCGGCCTTGGATAAAACGAAGAAAATCATTGTCGAAGTGAACAAGAACGTTCCCTATTGCTACGGAGGCAATAAAGAGTCCATCCATATTTCCAACGTGGATTATATCGTGGAGGGGAAGAACCCGCCTCTGACAGAGGTCAAACCCGTGGCCCCCAAAGAAGTTGATCGGCGCATTGCCGAGATTATCATGAAAGAAATCGAAGATGGCTCCTGCCTGCAGTTGGGGATTGGGGGGCTCCCCAATCTGATCGGGCAGATGATTGCCGAGAGTGATTTGAAAGATCTTGGCATTCATACGGAGATGTTGTGCGATTCCTTCGTCGATCTGTATCATGCCGGCAAGATATCCGGTAAGAAGAAATCGACGGACAAATGCAAAATGGTTTACACGTTTGCGATGGGCACTAAAAAGCTTTATGACTTCCTGGATCATAATCCCACCTGTTCTTCCTACCCGGTGGATATTACCAATGACCCGAGAATTATCTCATTCAATAGTAAAGTGGTCGCCATTAACAACGCCATTGAAGTGGATCTTTACGGTCAGGTCTGTTCGGAATCCTCCGGGATCAACCACAAATCCGGGACAGGCGGTCAGCTCGACTTCATTTTTGGCGCCTTTCAATCTAAGGGTGGCAAGGGCATCATTTCATTGAGCTCAACATTCAAGGATAAAGAAGGGAAGCTGCATTCACGCATTGTTCCTTTTGTTGAACCGGGGTCGATTGTCACCGTGCCTCGTTCTATTGTCCAGTATGTCGCAACCGAATATGGCATTGTTCAGCTCAAAGGTAAATCAACCTGGGAAAGGGCCGAGGCCCTCATCAGCATAGCGCATCCCGATTTTAAAGAAGAGCTGATCAGTCAGGCTGAGAAAATGAGGATATGGATTAAAGGCCGATAGGGCTTAAACAAATATTATGAACTTAAAATATAAACGGAGGCAACAATTATGCAAGTACCTATGTTAGTCACTCATTTTTTAGATCGCGGCGTCAAGTTGTATGGTCCTAAGACCTGTATCATTGATGGAGAGAAGCGATTTACCTACAACCAGTTCAACGAAAGGGTCAACCGGCTTTCCAATGCTCTGATCGGCGAAGGCGTCAAAAAGGGCGACCGCGTTGCCTACATCGGCCCAAACGGACACCGTATCCTCGAATCCTATTATGGCATCACCCAAATCGGCGCCATCCTCCTTTGCATCAACATCCGCTTGAGCGCGGAGGAAATCGCCTACATTCTGAACCATGCCGGCGCCAAAGTGGTCTGCGTTGATTGGGAGTATGTGAACCTGGTGGCCCCGGTTGTCGACAAACTGGAGACGGTCAAGCACTTCATGTTGTTTACCGATGGCCATCGCCCGGATGGTATCGATTGGCCTGACTACGACACGCTGTTAAATGAGGCTTCGACAGAAAGACCCCTCCGGCCCGAGATTGATGAGAATGATGTCGCTGAACTATTTTATACGAGCGGCACGACGTCCAGACCCAAGGGCGTGATGATGACTCACCGGAATATTTACGCAAATGCCTTCAATTATATCCATATGCTGGGTATTACCGATGCCGACACGCAGCTGCACAGTGTGCCCTTGTTTCATGTGAATGGCTGGGGCTCGCCGCACGGCATCACCGGCTCAGGCGCCACCCATGTGATTGTCAGGGATTTCCGCCCGGAGCGTGTGCTGGAGGCTATCCAGAAGGAAAAAGTGACGATCGGCGCTATGGTTCCGGCCATGGTTACTATGTTGCTGAACCATCCCGGCGCCGACAAATATGACACCTCTTCGTGGGATCGGATGATCATTGGTGGAGCGCCCGTGCCGATCACTATCGTGCGGGAAGCGCAGGAAAAATTCGGCGTCAAATGTTATCAGGCCTATGGCATGACGGAGACCTGTCCCATGCTGACGCTTTCGACTCTGAAAGAGCACATGAAGAAACTCCCCTTTGAAGAGCAGCTCATCTATCGCGCGAAGACCGGCAAACCTGTCTTCGGCGTCGAGTTGCGGGTGGTTGATGAGGAGGGCAAAGACGTGGAACCCAATGGCGAGGCCGCAGGAGAGATTATCGTTCGCGGCAACAACGTGATGAAGGGGTATTGGAATGATCCGGAGGAAACGTCCAAAATCATCATCGATGGCTGGCTGCACACCGGCGATATTGCCAATATCGATAAGGAGGGTTTCGTTCAGATCGTCGATCGTGGCAAGGACATGATCATCAGCGGCGGTGAGAATGTTGCTTCTGCGGAAGTTGAGATGGGCATCTTCAAGTTCCCGGCCGTCATGGAATGCGCTGTGGTCGGCGTCCCGGACCCCAAATGGGGTGAGGCGGTCAAGGCGCTGGTCGTGCTGAAGCCGAACATGAAAGCCACTGAAAAAGAGATCATTGACCACTGCGCCACACTGCTGTCCAAGTTCAAGCTGCCGCGTTCGGTGGATTTTGTGAGCGAACTGCCCAAAACCGGAACAGGCAAAATCCTGAAGCGTGAAATACGGGCAAAGTACTGGGCGGGTCAAGAGAAGAAAATCGGCGGGTAGTCCGTTCGGGAGAAGCGGTCGTCTGTTGATATCGTTCACCGCTTAAAATAAATCAGACAGCGTGAATTCATGCGGTTCGGCTTGTCACTTCAAGCCGGACCGCAACGGCCTTGAAGTTCTTCAAAGACATTAAAATCATCGTTCGAAAGTCGTCGGTTTGACCCTAAGCATCTTCCCCATCGAAGGCTATACGCGGTGCACGAATACCCTCCTGAATCCCGGATGTCGCGTGGCCGAAGCCACAGGCGCAGGCATCGTCGGGACTGCTCATCAGGAATATGCAGATGAATACCCGGACCGATGACCGGTCAGGACCTCATCCCGTCGCGCCATTATCAATTGATTAAATACGTATATCCGATATCCGATATAAGGTGTTCACCGAATTTACTAAAAAAGTAGAATCTTCTATCCTGCAGCCAAACGTTGGACGAGTGACAAAGTCCAACATCGACCATTCCGGGAACTCATGCTTCCCCAAGGCTTTTGAAAGTCCTCGATCGGCAAGAAGGAAGCATGCCCCGGATGGTCAGGCGGTTTAAAAAGCGGAAAATCCGTAAAAATACAGGAGGAGGTAGTATTTATGAATTTTGCACCCACGGAAGAACAATTAATGGTGAAAGACATGGTTCGCAAATTTGCTGAATCAGAAATTAAACCGATTGCGGCCGAACTGGATCACACCCATCGCCACCCGGAAGAAATCTGCCGGAAGCTTGGCGAAATGGGTATCATGGGTGTATCCGTCCCCACCGAATATGGCGGAGCGGGCATGGACAATGTGACTTACGTTATGGCCATGATCGAGATTTCCAAAGCCTGTGCCAGCTGCGGTGTTATTGTATCGGTTAACAACACCCTGTATGGTCACCCGGTTAAAACCTTCGGGACCCATGAGCAGAAACTGAAATTTCTCGCACCCGTGGCCGGTGGCGAGGTCGAAGGCTGCTACGGCCTGACCGAGGCAGGCGCCGGCTCCGATGCCGCAGCCATGCGCTGCAAGGCGGAACTCAAAGGCGATAAATACATTGTAAACGGAACAAAAGTTTTTATCACCAACGGTCCTGTCGCCCGCTACTGTGTCCTGGCGGCAACCACGGATTTGTCCAAGGGTTACAAAGGCGTTATTAATTTGATTGTTGATTTAAAAGAAACCCCCGGTTTCAAAGTCGGTAAGATCGAAGAGAAACTCGGCATCCTCGCCTCCGGAACATCGGAACTGGTTTTCGAAGATGCGGAAATTCCGGCAGCCAACCTTCTGGGCAAACCGGGCCAGGGGTTCCAGCAGATGATGGCCGGCCTAAACGCCGGACGTATCGGCATTGGTGCACAGGCTTGCGGTATCGGTCGGGCCTGCCTCGATGATGCCCTGGCTTATGCGCAAGAACGTATCCAGTTTGGTAAACCGATTTCCACGAACCAGGCGATTCAATTTAAACTGGCCGACATGGCCACGGAACTTGATGCAGCTGAATTGCTTTTATTGAGAGCCGCCTGGCTGGAAGACAACGGACTGGACTTTGAAAAGGAATCGGCCATGTCCAAATATTTTGCATCTGACGTTGCCATGAGAGCATCCATCGAATGTGTGCAGATCTTTGGCGGTTACGGTTACATTAAGGAATATCCCGCAGAACGCCACATGCGCGATGCCAAGATTTGCCAGATTTACGAAGGCACCAATGAAATTCAGAGAGTCGTCGTATCTCGCAAGCTCCTGGGAGCGCGGTAGTTCAGCGTCGTTGTAGGGAACGGCCTTCCAGGAACGCATAACCTCGTGTCACCACGTGCAACTTCCTGGACATCCGTCGGTTAGGTTATGGCGACAGAGAAACGGGCCGTTCCCTTAAAAAGCAATCCATGACGGTTTGCAGGTAGATATGGAAAAAGCAATCGTCTGAGATAACATTTCAAAAAGGAGAAACAGAATGGAACAACAGCATAGTTTTGCCACCCCGGGTCCTGCTGCTTTAGGCGCATTCACCGTTGCGGTTTTTGGTTTTGGCGCCGTATTTCTGGGCCAAATAGGGGTAAACGGACTTCCGTTACTGGCCGCCTGGCTGGTTGGCGGAGGCGTTATTCAGGTGATTGCGGCAATCATCGAATTGAAGGATCATAACGTCACGGGAGGAAATGTATTTTTATATTTCTCCGGATTTTTCATGTTTGCCGCGGCTTTGAGTACCATTGCGAAATTTCTGATGATTACCAATGGGCTTACACCGGAGGCCACCATTGAAGGTTGGACGTGGCTTGCCGGGACGGCCTTTCTTGTGGCCATGACCCCGGCTTATGCAAAATCGAATGCCGCCTTGTTTGTTCTGGTCGTCATCGTGGATGTGGCATTGTTTCTGATCGCCCTCATCGATCTGGGGCTGGTGAACGTCGCCGTCTGCAAGCCGATTGTAGGTTATCTGCTCATCATCACCGGTTGCATCGCTATTTATCTGATAGCTGCCACGGCCACGAACACGGTTTATGGGAAAACGATTATTCCGATTCCTAAACCTCTGGTCAAATGATTGAGTATGGATGTCTGTTAGAAAGTGCAGCGGTGAGTTTTCTCCGGGATAAAAAATGAGGGCAGTCGCATGGAATTGGAAAAGTGGCGAGAAAAATATCCTGAAAAATTTGCCGACGAGGATGTGATTTATGGTCACATTCATCGCGGGGATACGATTTTCATCGGGTCGGCCTGTGCCGAACCTCAACATCTGGTGCAGATCCTGATCCACTATGTGAAATCCCATCCCAAAGCCTTTTGCGATGCCGAAGTGCTTCATATCCGGTCTTTGGGGGTTGCCCCTTATGCCGCGGAAAGATTCAAACAGCACTTCCGGCACAACTCATTTTTTATCGGCGACAGCACTCGGGATGCCATCAATCAGGGCGTTGCCGATTACACGCCGATCTTTCTTTCCCAAGCGCCGAAGCTTTTCGACAAAGGCATGGCTAGAATCGATATTGCCCTGATTCAGACGTCACTTCCGGATAATCTTGGCCACATGAGTCTGGGTATCAGCGTCGATCTGATCAAGGCGGCTGTGAAGAGAGCATCGGTCGTTGTCGCTCAGGTGAATCGCTACATGCCCCGGGTTCACGGTGACGCATTTCTGAATATTAGTGATATCGATTATATCGTCCCCCGTGACGAAGCGCTCTTGGAATACTGTCCGGACGCCGAAACGGATATCGCGATCAGAATCGGCAGCAATGTTTCACGCTTGATTGAAGACGGTGACACCATTCAAGTCGGCTACGGACGAATTCCCAATGCTGTCTTGCAGAACCTCTGTGGCAAAAAACACTTGGGCGTTCATACCGAACTGATCATGGACGGCATTGTTGATCTCATGAAGAAAGGTGTCATTGACAATACAAAAAAAAATGTGAATCCGGGAAAAACCGTAACAACCTTTTGTATGGGGCATCAGGCAACCTACGAATATCTTCATGACAATCCGGCATTTGATTTCAGGACGATTGACTACACCAACAATCCGATGATCATTGCCCAGCAGGATCATATGGTGGCCATTAACAGCGCCCTGGAGATCGATCTGACGGGACAGGCAACGGCAGAATCGATTGGCAGCATTTTGCACAGCGGTGTCGGAGGACAGGCGGACTTTATGCGCGGGGCTGTTTTCTCCAAAGGCGGCAAGGCCATTCTCGCCCTGCAATCCACAGCCGCCTGCGGTGTCGCTTCCCGGATCGTTCCATCTTTGCGCGACGGCGCCGGTGTTACTTTAACCCGCGGAGATGTGCATTATGTGGTCACTGAATATGGCATTGCTTATCTTCATGGCAAGAATATTCGCGAGCGGGCTATGGAGCTCATTGCCATTGCCCATCCCAAATTCAGGCCAATGCTGATTGAAGAAGCAAAGAAACGAAACATTATCTATCGCGATCAGCGTTTCATTCCCGGCACGCGGGGGGAATACCCGGAGCATCTGGAGTCTCATAGAACAACGAAGACCGGGCTGAATATATTTTTCAGGCCTATCAAAATCAGCGATGAGCCCCGGTTGAAAGATTTCATATATTCTCTGTCGGAGCAGAGCCTCTACCGCCGCTTCATGTCTACTAGAAAAGACGTCCCTCATGAGGTGCTGCAGTCACTCGTGATCATTGATTATACCACTGAAATGGCCATCCTTGCAGTCGTTCCAAAAGGGGAAAACGAGGAAATCGTCGGTGTCGGCAGATACTATATTAACGGATCCACCCATACGGCGGAGGTCGCCTTTGCCGTCAAAGATGCGTATAACAATCAAGGAATAGGGTCTGAACTTTTAGCCTATCTGACATACCTCGCCAAGCGCCAGGGTCTTTTGGGCGTTACGGCGGAGGTTCTGGCCGAAAATCATCCGATGCTGCACCTCTTTAATAAGGGCGGGTTTGATCTGGAGAAGAAAAATATTGCCGGACTTTGGGAATTGAAGATTACCTTCAGGGACTGAAACAAAACGCTTTTGATGATGAGGCATTGCCATGAGCATCCCCTATATCGAAACGAATCCTGCCGATTGCCGTGATTGCTATCGTTGTGTGCGCAATTGCAACGTCAAGGCCATCCGGTTTAAAAACGGACAGGCGCAGGTTGTCCCGAAACTCTGCATTATCTGCGGGATGTGCATTCGCGTTTGTCCGCAAAAGGCAAAAGGCATCCACAGTGCCATGGAAGATGTTCTCAAGGCCAGGAAGGAAGGCCGGAAATTTATTGCATCGGTTGCGCATTCGGCCCCTCAGTATTTTCATATGAAAAACTTTGCCGAAATGGAGAAGGCGCTCCTGGATCTCGGATTTCAGGCGGCTGAAGACACAGGCATAGGTGCCGGCATCGTCGGGATTGCTCATCAGGAATATGCAGATCAGCATCCGGACCGATGGCCTGTCATTACTTCTGCTTGTCCCGCCGTCATCAATTTGATTGAAAAATACCATCCCGATCTGATTCCCCATTTAGCGCCGCTGGTTTCTCCCATGATTGCCCACGGACGTCTTCTGGCAAAGAAATACGGGTCCGATGCTTATATCGTCTTTATCGGTCCGTGTCTGGCCAAGAAAATGGAAATCTATCACAAACCGGTGGCCGGCGTCATTCATGCCGCCATGACCTTCCGGGGCCTCCACGAATGGTTCACCGCGATGGGTATCGAAGACAGACCCGCCGTGGATAATCCGGAAGAGCAGCCCGCAGACCGCGCACGTCTTTTCCCTCTGAAAGGCAGTCTGATCGGTGTGAGTGCTTTAAATCCAATTCCCTTGGATGAGGATATGGCTGTGGTCTCAGGCCTTGATGACTGTCAAGATGTTCTGCGCGCTATCCGCGCAGGCAGGGTTAAGAAAAAACTGGTGGAACTGATGGCGTGCCGGGGAGGTTGTGTCAATAGTCTGGCCGCATCTGATCCGGACGAGGAAAATAATCTGCCCGGCCTGAACAAAGACGGGTTCTATAGTCGCCGTCAACCGGTTCCTATTGCGAGAGAACTATGGCCGCCCATGGAGCGGACCTTCAAAGACAGGGGCATCCGGATACCCGAATTTGAGGAAGAGAAGATTCAGGCCGTCATGCGTCAGGTCAATAAATATAATTCTGTTGATGAATTAAATTGCGGCGCCTGCGGCTATGCCACTTGTCGTGAAAAAGCCATTGCCACGCTGCGCGGCATGGCCGACCCGACAATGTGCATTCCCTATATGCGGCATCGTTCGGAATCATTGCATCAGTTCGTCATGGAGGCAGCGCCCAATGCCATCATCATTATCGACGATAACCTGGCGATCCATGATTTATCTCCTTCGGCGGAAAAGCTCTTTAAATGCAAATTGGCGGACGTTCAGGGGCAGCATCTGTCTTGTCTTACTTCCGAGCTGGACGACTTCAAGTATGTTCGTGACATCGGCCAAAACGTTGCCGGCAAGGCACGATGGATGCGCGACGACATGATCGTTGAACAGACCATCGGTCGGGTCGAAGGGCAACCATTGATGGTGGCTATTCTTCGGGACATCACGGAGCGGGAAAAGGAAAGGGAAAAATCCAATGCCATCCGTGAGGCCATGCTGGCGAGGACCAAGGAGGTCATCAACAAACAGATGCGCGTTACGCATGAAATTGCCCACCTGCTGGGGGAAACGGCGGCAGATAGCAAGACAGCCTTAAACAATCTCACGAAACTGATGGAAGAGGACCTTTCGCCAAAATGAAACGCTACAGTTTATCCAAGAGAGACGCTAATCCTCTCCGGGATGCAGTGTTATCAGGAAATACGGATATCCAGTACCAGAAATAAGGTGTTCACCGAATTTACTAAAACGGGAGAATCTTCTATCCTGCCTCCAAAAGATGGATGAAGTAACAAAATCCGGCATCCGCCATCCCGAGTCATGCTTCCCCAGGGCCATGAAAGTCCTCGATCGGCGCAAAGGAAGCATGGCCCGGATGGTTTGACAGTATGAATAATCGTTGAAGGGAACGGCCTTCCATGAACGCATAACCTCGTGTCACGACGTGCAGCTTCCTGGATTCCGTCGGTTAGGTTATGGCGACAGAGAAACGGGCCGTTCCTTATATTTTAATATTGCGGCTCCGCAAAGCCCGCTCGACAAAGGAGATGAGATGATGGAATTAATTCAATATGAACTGAATGAACAAGTTGGCGTCATAACCGTTAATCGGCCAAAAGCTTTAAATGCACTTAATGCTCGAGTCATTAAGGAATTGGATGAAACCTTGGACGCAATTGATTTGAGCGTAGTCAGAGCCTTAATTATTACAGGCGCCGGAGAAAAATCTTTTGTTGCAGGTGCGGATATCGCGGAGATGTCCACACTGACCAAGGCCCAGGGTGAAGCTTTTGGAAAAGCAGGCAATGATGTGTTTAGAAAATTAGAGACATTTCCTGTTCCCGTCATTGCCGCGATCAATGGTTTTGCATTGGGCGGTGGTTGTGAGCTATCCATGAGTTGCGATATCAGGTTATGCTCTGAAAATGCTATCTTCGGGCAACCGGAAGTCGGACTTGGAATTCCACCCGGATTTGGTGGAACACAAAGATTGGCGCGCATTATCGGAATCGGAAAAGCAAAAGAACTGATTTATACGGCCTCTAACATAAAAGCTGATGAAGCTTACAAAATCGGGTTGGTTAATGCGGTCTATCCTGCAGAAGAGCTTATGCCGGCGGCGATGAAAATGGCTTTAAAAATTACACGAAATGCTCCGATAGCTGTTCGTGCATGTAAAAAGGCAATCAATGAAGGCTTGCAGGTTGACATGGACAAAGCAATCATCATTGAAGAAAAATTATTCGGTGACTGCTTTGCAACAGAAGATCAAATTGAAGGAATGAAAGCATTTGTAGAAAAAAGAAAAGTTGATGGGTTTAAAAATAAATAGTTACTGGAGCTGCGCCATCACAATAAAGACGCCCGGTTCCAGGGTGTGCGCGTCATGCAGCGGGCCGGCGAAGGATACGACATGTTCATCGGCGGGTAGTTCGATCCTTCCTTCGGCCCCGTTGTTTCCTTCGTCTGGAAATTGAAATCCTATAAACCTCTGACAGGAACCAGAGGCCAGGGGGCAGGTGGCTTTGCAGGCTTTGCGCCTGCCATCGAGCGCGGCACCCATCTGCTGCATCCATTTTCACAGATCCGCGAAATCTCCATCCGTAATAAGCATACTTTACACCGACGGGCAATAATCAATCAGGTCCACTTTTGTGTTTTAACCAATTCCCTGGAAAGGATCATTGTAACCGTTTACTAAATATGTTATAAAACCGCGTATACATTACAAGTTGGTATTTGTCATATGGCATAATACCTACAGCAAACCCAAGCCCAACTTTTCTTTCCCTGAAATACTCATCGTGACGAGAGTAAAAAATATGTGGTATTCAAAATCAACAGATGCGGTTCTTAAGGAACTCAA
>JAWOJC010000321.1:0-6881 GCA_046484315.1 Smithellaceae bacterium
AGACGTCCGCGCCGATTTTCAGCCTGGTTCCCAAAGGCAGCGTATAGAGTTCAATGCCTTCCGTTGTGAGATTTTCGGCGAAGTCGCCGTAGTTGACGTCTAACCCTTTGCGGCGGATTTTTTCAATGCTCTCCTTGGCGAGCAGGCTGATCTGGCGGGTGGCCATGCCGAGGTGAGCATCCAGTTCCAGCCCCTGGTTGAGAAGGGCGCGGGCTGAACCGACGTTGCGTTTTTTTTCACCTTTTTTGTCACTGATGTTGACAGACAGAATTTTCCCCATCATCTTCAGGCCCTCACGGCAATGGCTTCGATTTCCAACACTACGCCCTTCGGCAGCGCAGACACTTCAACGGTTGAACGCGCAGGCGGATTTTCTGAAAAGAAGCCGGCATAGATTTCGTTCACAGCGGAAAAGTCGGCCATGCTTGTCAGAAAAATAGTTGTTTTGACAATATGCGCAAGTGTCAGACCGTTATCTTCCAAAACGGTTTTCAGATTGGTGAGCGCCTGTCGCGCCGCTGCTTTCGCCCCGGTGATGATCTCACCCGTTTCCGGTAAAACCGGCAACTGACCGGATATGAAAATGAAACCACCTGCCTCGACGGCCAGGGCATAGGGCCCGGCGGCCGAAAGGGTTTTCGATGTCAGTATTTTCTTTTCCATGTGATCCACTCCTCTTTTTCACTTTCTTGAAATAACAAAAATGGCGTTTTGCGCCAGCAGATTCGGCAAAACCGAAATTCTGCCCCGCTTGCCCAGGAAAAACTGTTGTTCGATCCGGATATCCATCTTGTCACAGTAGTCCGTAAAGTCATAGATAGAGAGAAAACGGACGTTGGGTGTTTCAAACCAGTAATAGGGCAGGGCATCGTTGATCGGTGTCCGGCCGGACAAGGTCAGGGACAGACGCACCGACCAGTGCGCGAAGTTGGGAAAGCCCACAATGACCTTGTGTCCGACACGCAAAGATTCCTGCAAAACAAAATCCGCTTTTTTAATTTGCTGCATGATCTGATTCAGGATGACGTAGTCAAAACAGTCATCCGGATAATCCACGAGCCCGCTTTCGATATCGCCCTGCAAGACGGTAAGGCCTTTGACCACGCAGGCATGCATCTGATTTTCGTCCAACTCAATGCCCTGCACCTGCGCGCGCTTCTGCTTTCGCAAATAGGCAAGCAGTTCACCGTCGCCGCAGCCCAGGTCCAGCACATGGGCGCCTTCGGTAATGATATCGGCAATAATTTGATGATCCAGTTTCATGGTCGGTTTCTTTCCAGATTAATCCTGGGGCAGATGCGCCAGAAAATTTTTAATCAGCCTTGTTTCGTCTTCGATTTCAATTAAAAAAGCGTCATGGCCGTAAGTGGATGTCAGGTCAAAATATGTCGTATAACCGTGTTTGCGCTTTAAAAGCCGGACAATCTCCTGCGACTGGTAGGAGGGATAAAGCCAGTCGGATTTAAAGGAAATGACCAGAAAGCGGACCGTGGTTTTTTTTACCTGCGCCAGAAAGTGGTCGCCGGAAAGGTCGAAGTAGTCCAGCGCCTTGGTGATATACAAATAGGAATTGGCGTCAAAGCGCTTGACGAAATTGTAGCCGCGATACCGCAGATATCCTTCCACTTCGAAGTCGTCGGTGAACTGAAAGCTGAGGTTTTCTTTCTTGAGCTTCCGGGAAAACTTTTTTTCCATCGACTGGTCGCTCATAAACGTGATGTGGCCGATCATCCGGGCGACCGCAAGGCCGTTTTCGGGCTGGCCGTGATCGTAGTAATAGCCTTTGCGCCAGTCGGGGTCGGCCATAATCGACTGGCGAATCACTTCATTAAAGGCGATTTGTTGCGGCGAATGCTTCAGCGCCGTGGCAAGGGGAATGGCGGACAGCACCCGGTCGGGGTAGGCGGACGCCCATTGCAGCGCCTGCATGCCGCCCATGGAGCCGCCGATGACGCACAAAAGTTTATCGATGCCCAGATGGTCAATCAGGTGTCTTTGCGCTTCGACCATGTCCGCGATCGTGATCATGGGAAAATCCAGCGCGTAAGGTTTGCCGGTTTCGGGATTGATCGACGCCGGTCCCGTGCTGCCTTTGCAGCCGCCGATGACATTGGAGCAGATGACAAAATATTGATGGGTATCAAGCGCGCGGCCGGGGCCGATCAGGCCGTCCCACCAGCCGGGCGTTTTATCGTCTGGCGAAAGTCCCGCGGCGTGTGCGTCGCCGGAAAGTGCGTGACAGACCAAAACGGCATTGGTTTTGTTGTCGTTGAGCGTGCCGTACGTCTCATACGCCAGCGTTACAGGGCCGAGGCTGCGCCCGGATTGCAGCTTCAGACGGTGCGGCGGTTCGGCAAAGGTGAAATGTTGCGGTTCAATGATGCCCAGAGTTTCTTTTTTCATAAATATTATTTGGTTTTGGCGACTGTTTTGTGACCTGCCGGTTTGGGTGATGCTTCTTGGCAGGGTTTAAACAATCTCCAGCATCCTTTCGATGGATCCGCGCGCCCTGTCCATGGTTTCTTGCGGGACCGTGATTTCATAAGTCATATCCGTCAGAGACCAGAGGATTTTTTCCAGCGTGATCCGTTTCATATTCGGGCAGACGGCTCTGTCGGAAACCGGATAAAACGTCTTGGACGGATTTTCTTTTTGCATCCTGTGAATGATGCCGGATTCCGTGCCGATGATGAATTCAGTTGCCGCGTCATCGTGAACAAATCGACACATCTTTTCCGTGGAGGCCACCAAATCGGCCAGACGGGTCAAAGACGGCGGACATTCCGGGTGCACCAGTGCTTTGGCTTGTGGGTGCGCCTCTCTGGCGCGCAGAAGATCATCGGGCAGTATGCGCGCGTGCGTCGGGCAGAAGCCTTCCCACAGGATGAAATGTCGCCCGACCTGCTCAGATACATAATGCGCCAGATATTTGTCGGGAACAAAAATGATTTCTTCGTGGCGCTTCAGAATGTGCTGCACCATTGCAAGCGCGTTGCCGGATGTGCAGCAGTAATCACAATGCGCTTTGACATCAGCCGATGTATTGACATAACACAACGTCACCGCTTTCGGATGCTTGGCTTTGAGCGCCTGAAGGCTTTCCGCATCGATCATGTCCGCCATCGGACAGCCGGCTTTGGGATCCGGCAGCAGTACGGTTTTCTCAGGCGACAGGATCTTGGCCGTTTCCGCCATAAAGTGAACACCGCAAAAGACAATCACCTGTGCGGTTGTTTTTGCCGCGGTCATGCTGAGGCCGAGTGAGTCGCCGACAAAGTCGGCTATGTCCTGAACCTCGGGCAACTGATAGTTGTGCGCCAGAATGACGGCGTTTTTTTCTTTTTTTAACCTGCGGATGTTGTCAATGATATCCATATCAACCTATCTTCCCTTTTTCCCGCGCGGTGCATTTTTGCAGGCGGCACCGGAATCACTTTTTTTATCTGCGGAAAGCTCGGCGAGCGTGACGCCGGACGTCATCTCGTTGATCGTGTCACTTAGCGTTGCCCAGACGCCGCGTGTCGGACAGGTGGCCGATCTTTCGCAGCCGGATGGATCATTCACGCACTGGACCAGACAGGTATCCTCCTCGACGGCTTTCAGGATATCACGCAAAGAAATATCTTCAGGCGCTCTGGCCAGCACGTATCCGCCGTGCGCGCCACGGATTGACCGTATCAGGCCCGCAGCCCGAAGGGGGATGACAATCAGACTGAGATACTTTTCCGATATGTTTTCTCCGGAGGCGATGTCTTTTAAAAAAACCGGACCGCAGGCGGCTTTCCGGGCCAGCGCGATCATCATGCGTACACCGTATCTGGAGCGTGTGGAAAGTTTCATTAAACGAACCCCGATAAACACTATTTTAAGAGTAGGGATTAAAACAGAAACAGACATTTGTCAAGCGTTATACTTGCCAAGGCGGGCAACAAAGGCCTCGGGTGCGGGGCGATTAAGCCTGGGCCTTTGAGAGGTTGTAGACTCTTTGCGCGTTTTCCCGCAGCACTTTGGAGGCGATGGTCACTGCTGTATTTTCATCGAGAATCCCGTCGTTCATCATGCCGGAAAGCGCAAGGTAGACAGCGTCCCGCGCGGTTTTCGCCGCGACGAAAAGGTCCCTTTCGCCGCTCTGATAGCCTGAGCCATACAGAATTTTGTCCCATAGAATGGGTTTTTCCAGCCACGTCCTCAGTGTGGCGGCGAGAATGCGCGGGTGGCTTTTCAACATCATCTGTCCTGAAATATCAATGTAAACCCGGTTGGGCAGCAGCCCCCCCGCCAGGGCCAGCATTTCGGCATGATCGAATTTGGGCCAGTTGCCTTCGGTGATGATGATGACGGCGTTTCCGATTTCGGTATCGTGGATGATATCGGACAAGTGCAGGCAGTCGAAATGATCGACGTGACTGTCCGAAAGCGTGCAGCGCCACTGAACAGGCAACGCGTAAGAGGCACATTTTTTCAAAATATACCGGATCAGCAGATCCTGAAGCTTGCGGTAGGCGGCCCAGTCTCCGCGTCTGGCCTTTTCGAAAAGCAACGCGCCTTGGGCCTGGGATACTTTTTCGGTAAAATTGGTTCTGGCGATGGAAAAAAGAAATTCAATGCCCGAAACATGGTTATTCGCGAACCCTTCGAGCGTGGCGTCCACCAAAGCGAGATAGCCCTGGTAATCAGAAAGTGTGTGCCGGTTTTTGACCTGATTGATGCGCAAAATATGCTCAAAAGCTGCCAGATAGGAACTGGCCAGAGGTCCCTGTGTGGTCAGGTAGGTATTGTCGAACGGAAAAATAAAGGGATCCATGCTGGCGATAAGCCGGATGCGTGATTTGTTTTTGAGGTCGTGATGATGAAAGGAATTGGCCATGAGAATATCGACGCCTGCCGCGTCCATGGCTTTGTCCACGAGGGCTTTCAGGTTGTTGCGCAGGCAGTCATATTCACGGATCATGTCGTTTTTCCGGGAGGAGTCGTGCGTGGCATCTCTGCCGAATCCGTAAATCTTTTCATACGCTTCGTAATAGGCTTCCCGCAAATACGGAAAGCCCGCGCAGGCTTCTTCCGGTGTGCGGTAGTGATCCATCGCCTTGAGCACCCTTTTCTCCGGGGGAAAATCTTCAAAGAATCCAGCAAGGCCCGGGTATGCGCGTTGGTCGATCAAACGAATGGCGTCAATTGCCTGTCTGAGGCTTTGAGTCATGTCTTGCTCCAAAACAAAACTGTTTTTATTCGTATAGAAGTGAGGGGTGCAGCCAGGTGCCGTCTGTATTCGTTTCCATGTGAGCGTCGGCACCGGACGATTCAATGGAATATTATTTTGAACGGCGAAGCGCATGCCTTTCGTGTGATCGCTGTTCTTTTGATCTGCGTAAGCGGTTGCTTCGGCCTGTTTTATTTCAGTTTCCGGCCATTGTTTCGGAGATGTATCGCGCGATCATTTGCCCGAGTTCATCACAGATTGACTGTGTTGCCTTGTCTTTTGCCTGTGCTTTACCGGGCGGGCGGTCGGCTGTCGATAAATATTTCGTGCGAACCGTTTTTCCGGTAAACGCGTCAATCAGCCGGATATCCGCCGAAAGATCCTTTTTTGGCGTTTTGCCCTCCGTGATGTAGGCTTTCAAAATCAGGGCGCTCTCCTGACGAAGCGTTCGGGATTTTGCCTTTTCAATCTGAGCAATCGCGCCGATGGTGAGCAGCTCGTTTAACGTGGCAGCCCCGCAGGATGCCGCAGTCCCGGGGTCCTTCTTTTCAATATCCGGATCAGAGTCAAAATCATGGATGATGAGTTTCACATACGATGCGCGAAGAGGTCCGTCTTTGGTGATGTCCTCCGGGGTGTCAAATTTCACCATCCTGAAGGGAGTGCATGACAGGAGTAAACAAACACATAAACCGGCTGTGAAATAAGCGGACATGCCGCCCCGAAACATTGTTCTGGCCATTTTATTTCTGTCCTGAAAGTAATGCGACTAAGAGCGTCTGATCTGTCGATTGAATTTGCGCTCTCCTACAATATTTTATCCGTAAACACAACTGTAAAGTGAAGCGGCAGCTGTCCCGATCCATCTTTAAAAGAATCCTGTGTCGTGCCGCAATTCCCTGTTGACTTTGACGAGGCCGTTTTCTATAGTCGGACCCGTTCCCAGTGTTGATGACTTCCGTTTTTTAATCTCATCTTGTGACATCGAAAGGATTCGATTATGGCAAAAAGCACGTTTGATATTCATTCCATGAAAACCGAGGAACACACGCATCAGGAATTCATCGAGTATCAGGGGGATGACCTTTTCGGCGTCCGGGATTTTTTCTGGGAATTTCTGGAAGACGCCATCGCCAAAGAGTACTATACCTATGGCAATCCCCTCACCACCGCCCCTTTGTCGCAAGTGGATGCCTACGACCGCTACACCGGGGGAGTCCGGCCGTTTCTGAATTTTTCATCCTATAACTATCTGGGCTATTCCGTTTACCCGGAAGTGATCAAGGCTGTTCAGGATGCCCTTGCCAGATACGGCACGGGGGCTGTTTCCGCGCCTTTGTTGAGCGGATACTACGATATTACCGAAACGCTTGAAAAAGCCGTTGCCACTTTCAAAAAGAAGGAAGCGGCGCTTGTGTTCCCGACCGGTTACGGCGCCAACCTCGGCGTTTTATCCTGCCTGCTGAAGCCCGGCGATGCGGCCGTGCTGGATGTTCTTTCGCACGCATCCATCTATGACGGCGCCAGGCTGGCGGGCGCGGACATTAAGGTCTTCAGTCACAATAGTCCGCGTCATCTGGAAAGAGTGCTCAAGGGGCTCAAAACAAAGCGTGTCATTGTCTGTGTCGAAGGCGTCTACAGCATGGACGGCGATCTGGTCAACCTGCCCGAGGTCGTAAGA
>JAWOJC010000332.1:0-14374 GCA_046484315.1 Smithellaceae bacterium
CTTACCACATCCAGGTACAGGGCCTGGCCAAACGCCTGAAAGCCTCCGGTATCCAGAATGTAGTCATCGGCGTTTCCGGCGGCCTGGATTCCACCCACGCGCTCATTGTGGCGGCACGAACGATGGATCTGCTCGGGCTTCCCCGGTCAAATGTCAAGGCCTACACTATGCCCGCTTTCGGCACGACCGACAAAACCTATCAAAACGCCCTTCAACTGATGAAGGCCCTGGGCGTGGAAGCCGGTGAGGTCGATATCAAACCCGCCTGCCTGCAGATGCTCAAGGATATTGGCCATCCCTTCGCCCGTGGCAAAAAGGTTTATGATATCGCGTTTGAAAATGTTCAGGCGGGGCAGCGCTCCGCACATCTTTTCCGTCTGGCCAACATGAAAAACGCCCTGGTCGTGGGCACGGGGGATCTAAGCGAACTGGCGCTGGGCTGGAGCACTTACGGCATCGGCGATCACATGTCACACTACAATGTCAACGCAAGCGTCCCGAAAACGCTCATTCAATACCTGATCCGCTGGGTCGCCCAGACGCACGAATTTTCCGGCAAGGTCTCCGATCTTCTACTGGCGGTGGTGAACACGGAAATATCGCCGGAGCTGATTCCGGGAAAAACAGACGGTCAGCCGCCGCAGAAAACGGAAGCCGCCATCGGTCCCTATGAATTGCAGGATTTCAATAATTTCTACATCACCCGTTTCGGTTATCTGCCGTCCAAGGTGGCTTTCATGGCCTGGTGCGCCTGGCGGGATAAATCCAAAGGGGCATGGCCGGACGTGCCGGTTGAAAAACGAAACAGCTACAGCCTCAAGGACATTAAAAAATGGCTGCATGTCTATCTATACCGTTTTTTTAAAACATCCCAGTACAAGCGTTCCTGTGTGCCCAATTCTCCTAAAGTGGGATCCGGCGGATCGCTGTCCCCGCGCGGCGACTGGCGCGCACCCAGCGACAGCGAAGCTGCCGTGTGGCTGACCAACTGGGAAACCATACCGGATAAGGACCGGAAATGAACCGGCAAAGCTACAGGGACTTCGACGCAACAGAACTCTTCTGCCCGCAATGCGGACGCTCCGTTCCCGTGCGCAAAAAACTTTTACTCGTTTTATCCGAGGGCGACAAATACGATTACAGCTGTGTGTATTGCGGAACGTCCGTGGGGGACAAACTGGTTAAGGAGGGTTTTTCATCTAAGATACGACTGGACTGATTACGAGCGCGACTTTTTTTCAAGGGCTTTTTTGAGTTTTTCCGCGAGCAGACCGGACCCGGCCTGCTGATCCATCCCGGCATAAACCAACCCCACTTCCTTCGTGGGCGCGGAGGAACCTGTGTTGATCTGATCGGCCAGCACTTCCCGGCTGTGAATATCGTCGTGGCAATAGACGCAAAGATTTTCCCAGTTGCTCCCGTCGGCGGGATTGTTATGATGGTTGCCGTCTTTATGATGAACCGTGAGAAGTTGACGGCTGACACCCGAAAATTCACGCGCGCAACGGGCACACACCAAGCCGTGAATTCTGAGCGACTTTTCCCGGTAGTCCTCGCCACCAGGCGCCCTGGCCGCGTTTTTCATGTCACGAACGAGCTCTTCTGGGGTTTTCCGCCCGGGCGCTTCAGGCGTTTTGGTGACAGCCTTTACTTTCCCCCATGAATTGGAAAATGTCATTTTTGCCATAAATTTTAATCAGGGATCACTTTCTTTTTTTCTTTAAGCGTCATGATAAAGGCGCGAATCCCTTTAACCAGCGCCGTGGCTTCCGTCACTTTTCTAAGCAGAGGCGAGCGCGAGGCTATCGGGCTCAGCCATTCAACGCCACTGACCACATTGGAGAGGACATGATGGATCCGGTCGGCCGTTTCCGCGTACTTTTGCACCTCCAAGTTGAGCGCCTTCGTCGATTCATTAACATGGGTGGATATCCCCTCCACGTTATCAAGAATAGCCGGCAGACGCTGGTTCAAAACGTCCAGCGTTATGGCGATATTATTAATCGCCCGCCAAAGTTTAACCAGAATCGGAATGCAAAACAGCACCAGGATACATAAAGCAGCGCCGATGAGAACGACACCGATCTCCAAATACATAAGCTTCTCCTTCCATAATCCCTGTTGAGATTTCAGGATATTGCCGTAATTTCAAACCGTTTAAACCGGCTATTTCGTCTTTTCTTCCCGGTAGGCCTCAACACCTGCGTCGAGCGCCTTTTTTAAACGGATTTTATTTTCCGTAATCACCCCGGCGCCTTGCTGGGCCAGTTCACCAACTTTGCCTTCGATTTCTTCCATCTTTTCTTTCGCCACGCCTTCGGCTTGTCTCAAACGCAGAAGAGCCGCCTCATAGGCTGCTTTGGTCTTTTCTGCGGTTTTCTCATACTCTTCTTTTGCCTTGACGAGAAGTTCATCCGCTTTAACGGCGATGTCTTCACGGGTTTCTCTGCCGCTTTTCGGCGCAAATAAAATACCGATTGCGGCGCCGATCAAACCACCAATCACCAACCCCCTGAACAAATCCCAATCTCTGTCCGCCATCGCACACCTCCATTTTATTTTTTCTGGATTTTGAATGCTACCTTATCATATTCAAAAGGATTTTGCTATAGAAGACAAAAAAAACCGGACAACCGGTTTGTAAATCAGACGGTTGTCCGGGGGACTAATCAACTAAAGCAGTACGTTCTTACTTTGCCGGTTCAGCAGCTTCCGGGGCAACTTCCGGTGCAGCTTCCGGGGCAACTTCCGGTGTAGCTTCGGTTGCTTCCGGCGCCGCAGGCGCTTCCACTTTAGGAGCTTCCTGTTCAGGGGCTTCTTTGCAGCCGACAACAGCAATCGACAGAGAAGCGAACAGTAGCACGCTAACAAAAATGGCGAATACCTTCTTCATTAGAGCATTTCCTCCTTTCAAAATATTTAGTGTGATCGAACACACTATCCTTCCGAGTGCGAGACAATACGCTTTTTTTTTGCCTTGTCAAGATAATTGTAAAAATATATAAGCAAATAAAAATATTCGTAAAAGGCAGGGAAAATGATACTTGGCATTGACGTCGGCGGCACCCATACAGACGCGGTTCTGTTGGACAATTTTCACCTGATTGCAAAAATTAAAGTCCTTACCCATCCCGACAATATCATGGCGTCGCTTCTGGAAGCGACGCGGATTCTTTTTGAAGGAAAAAATATCGATCAGATCGAACGCATCGTTTTGAGCACCACCATCTCCACCAACGCCATCGTGCAGAATAAAACCAACCGCGTGGCCATGGTCCTGCTGAGCGGGCCCGGCCTTGCGCCCTCCATGCTTGATCCGGGTCCTGACGCTTTTTTCGCGCGTGGCTACATCAATCACCGGGGCATACCCGTTGAAAACATTTCCAGCCAGGAGATCACAGACATCAGCGACGAAATTACCGGCAAAGCCATCCGGCAGATAGGCATCGTCGGCAAATTCTCCAGCCGCAATCCTCAGCAGGAACTGGACACCGCAGAGCTGCTGAACAATGATTCACGGCACCTTTCACTGGGCCATCAACTATCCGGCCAGTTGAATTTTCCCCGCCGGATCGCCACCACATATCTCAACGCGGCCATTTCCGATATTTACGGCGATTTCGCCTCCGACGTGAGAAAATTCATCGAAACCATGAAGGTGGAAATACCCGTCTATATCCTGAAGGCGGACGGCGGCACCATCCTGATTTCTGAATCCCTGGCCTGTCCCGTTCAAACCATCCATTCGGGACCGGCCGCCGGCATCATGGGCATCCTGGCCACTGCCGACATCCAGGAAGATGCGGTGGCGCTCGATATCGGCGGCACCACCACCGACATTTCGGTTTTCGCCGAAGGCGCGCCTCTGTTGGAACCGTCCGGTGTCACCATCGACGGTCGAAAAACGCTGATCCGCGGCCTGTATAGTAAATCCATCGGCATCGGCGGAGACAGCGCGGTCTCAGTCCAGGGCGGGAAAATGGTCATCGGTCCCGAAAGAAAAGGACCGGCTGCCGCGCTGGGAGGGCAGTGCCCCACACCGACGGATGCCATGGTCGCGCTCGATATCGTTTCCTTCGGCGACAAAACCAAAGCCATTGCGGCGTTGGCGCCCCTGGGCAACCGCATGGGTATGGATACGCAAAGCGTCGCGCACGCCATTATTGATCAAACCACCGCCATCATCGCCGATCAGGTGCGGCAGATATTAACCGAGGTGAACAACAAGCCCGTCTATACCATTCATGAACTTCTGGAGGGCAAAATCATCGAACCGAAAATGATTTATGTTTGCGGGGGTCCTTCGGCGCTGGCTCCCTATATTTCGGAAAAACTAGGCCTGCCATTCACCATCCCCGAGCATGCCGAGGTTTCCAACGCCATGGGTGTGGCCCTCGCGCGTACCACCGCGGAGATGACCCTGCTTGCGGATACCGAAAAAAGAGAACTGATCATCTCCGAGGAAGGCCTGGTTCAAAAGATATCGGTCGATTGTTCCCTGGATGACGTGGTGGCCATAGGCAAAGAAAAACTTTGGAAAAAAGCCGTGCAACTGGGGGCTGATCCCCGCGACATCATCATCGAGGTCACGGAGGCTCAGGAATTCAACATGATCAGAGATTTCTATACCACAGGAAAAAACATCCGCGTCAAAGTGCAGATCAAGCCCGGATTAATTTCCGCAGACGCTGAGAGGTAAGCCATGTCCAAACCCCAAAAGAAAACAGGTCTGATTTTTTTCCCGGCATTCGACTGGGCTATTTCGCCGGATCACCCGGAACGCGAAGAACGCCTTCTGTACACACAGGATCAGGTTTTTGAAGAAGGCCTGCTGGATTTCGACAATATCGTGGAATACAAGCCGGGCATCGCGACATACGCCCAGATCAACCGCGCGCATATCTGTGTGCCGAATCCGCAGAATCTGACGACAAACTCCCACCTGATTTCGGCCGGCGGCGCGATTACTGCGGCGCACAAAGTCCTCACGGGCGAGGTGGACAACGCTTTTGCCCTCGTCCGGCCGCCGGGCCATCACGCGATGCTGGTTGCACACGGCGCACGCGGCTTTTGCAACATTAACATTGAAGCCGTCATGATTGAATATATCCGTCATACCTTCGGCATTAAACGCATCGCCGTGATCGACACAGACTGCCATCACGGTGACGGTACGCAGGATATTTACTGGAACGATCCTGATGTCCTTTGCGTTTCCATGCACCAGGATGGACGCACCCTGTATCCGGGAACCGGCTTCGTAGACGATTTCGGCGGCCCCAACGCACTGGGCGCCACCATCAACATTCCCCTGCCGCCGCACACATCCGACGAGGGTTTCCTCTTCGCCCTGGAGCGCGTGATTCTGCCGATTCTCGATGATTTTCAACCGGAAATCATTATCAACTCCGCGGGCCAGGATAATCATTACAGCGATCCGATCACCAACATGAATTTCAGTGCGCGCGGCTACGCGCTGCTCAATGAGAAACTCGCGCCCCACATCGCTGTGCTCGAAGGCGGCTACTCGATTGAACGCGCCCTGCCCTACGTCAACGCCGGCATTATTTTAGCCATGGCGGGACTGGACTACAGCTTTATCCGTGAACCGGACTATAACCATGATCGCCTCCGGCAATCGGCTGAAATCACCCGCCTGATTGAAGACGAAGCCAAAAACATTATGACCCTGTGGAAGAAAAGAAAGAATTTAAAAAGACAGATCGTCGGGCAGGCCACGTATATCCGGCGTGAGAAGAACGTTTACTACGACACGGACGGCATTGTGGAAAAACAGACCGAAACCGTCCGCGTCTGCGACGAATGCGGCGGCCTGGTCATGATTGACTCCGCAGCGGATACCGGCAAAAAAATATTCGCGGTGATTCTCCCCAACGGGTGCTGTCCGGAATGCCGCAAAAACGGGGAAATGTTTTTCGATC
This sequence comes from Smithellaceae bacterium, assembly GCA_046484315.1. Classification (GTDB taxonomy): domain Bacteria; phylum Desulfobacterota; class Syntrophia; order Syntrophales; family Smithellaceae; genus UBA8904. The sequence goes on from JAWOJC010000332.1 coordinate 5,943, forward strand.
GCGTCAACAGAGGCCAGTACAGCCATGTGTACTTCCAGGATCGGCAACGAGACGTCTTCATCATGAAGTAAAGCCTGTCGGTATTATGCGCCTTTTACGAGGCGTTATCCGGCCTGGACAGCAGCGTTACGGCTATAATCGAAATCGTAATGAGCAAACCGCCCGCCAAAACGCGCCAGGTCATCACATCTCCGAAAATGATCATTCCCAGAACCACTGCATAAAGGATCCGGGATGTGGAAACAAGCGAACCTGACCGCGCGGTGATGTACCTGTAGCCATAGGTAATGCACACCTGACCCGCCACGCCGACGGCAGCCGACGCCATGAGCAACGCCCACTGCCCGCCCTGCGGCAAAACAAACACAGGCAGCATCACGATACCGTTTAAGACCGTCCCGATCAGCATGAGATAAAAGAGGATGACCATCGTGGAATCTTTTCGACGGGCCAGATTCAGTGTAATAATCGATAAAGCCGCAAACACCGCGGACATCAGTCCGTAGATTTCCCCGCGTTTGACCGCACCAAGATCGGGGTTGACGACAAGCCAAACCCCAGTCAACGCCAAAACAAGCAACGGATACAAGATCGGGGATATTTTCTCCCCCCGGAAAAAAAGCGGCGCAAACAGAAAAATAAAAAAGGGATAGGTCATATTCAACATGTGCGTGTTGGTGATCGTCGTGTGATGCGAGGCCAGAAAAAACAAAATCACGGCGATGGTATTGAGAACACCGCGCCAGATCAGTAGCGATGGCCGGTTGGGCACAAGCGACACGGAATTTTTGAAAACCATGACGCCAATAACGATGAGCCCCAGAAAAAAGCGCGCAAACGTTACTTCAATGGCGGAAATGCCGGATGTGCCGGTCAAGAGTTTGGAAAAAACCGTCGAGACCGTAAAAAGCAATTCCGCAAGCAGCAAAAAGAGAATTCCCCTGTAGGCACGGGCGTGTGTCAACATGGGCGGACTATAGGGAAGCAGGCGCCTTGTGTCAATACTGTTTTGCCTTTCGCGGTGATGCCGCCGCAGAATTCATTGTCAGTATGACCTGAATATGCTAATAACGGCGCGGCGGAATATCCGGGAGTATGTGATCATCAAAATGAACGACAGGGACAATACACAAAAAGAATTGCAGGAACTGATCGCCCTGATCAGAAAACTGCGTGCGCCGGACGGCTGCCCCTGGGACCGGAAGCAGACGGCCCGGGACATTGGAAAATACCTGCTGGACGAAGCGTATGAAGTGCTAGACGCGCTGGAAGAAGACGATTCTGATCATCTTCAAGAAGAGCTGGGCGATCTTTTGTTCCAGATCCTCTTTATCGCCGACATTGCCTTTGACCACGGAAAGTTTTCACTGGCTGATGTGATGAAAAGCATCAAAGAAAAAATGATCCGCCGGCATCCGCATGTGTTTAGCGATGTGACCGTGACCTCCGTGGGCGACGTGAAGGCCAACTGGCAGGAGATTAAAAACAAAGAGCGCGCAGGCCGGTCGGACAAAGAAAGCATTTTCCATCATGTCCCCCGCTCGCTTCCCGCTCTGCAAAGAGCGCAGAAAATCACCGCCATTGCCAGCCGCTGCGGTTTTGACTGGCCCGACACGGAGGGCGTCTGGAAAAAACTCGAAGAAGAAATCGGTGAGCTTTCAGCGGCGCGTTCATCAGGCAATCACGCCAAAATGGAAGAAGAGCTGGGCGACGTGCTTTTTACACTGGTCAACCTGAGCCGCTTTATCAGTACTGATGCGGAAGGGGCGCTCACCCGGACCACCGGTAAGTTTCTCCGCCGTTTTGACTATATCGCCACTCAGCTTTCGCTTACGGGCGAATCACCCGAAAAAGCATCTCTCGATGCCATGGATGCTCTCTGGCGTGAAGCGAAAGAAAAGGGGATTTAAAGGTGGAATTGTTCCTTTGCGTTTTGGGCATGGTTTTTATCATCGAGGGACTTCCCTACCTGGTTTTTCCGGATAAACTCAAGACCTATATGACAAGAATCACCGCATTGCCGGACTCCACGCTGCGATATCTCGGGATTGCCGCCGTCGCCACCGGACTGATTATCCTCTATTTCGGCAGACGTTAGCGTTATTTCATTGACACAATCGCCTTATTCTGATTATTTTCCGAAAATTTTCCCGATTGGCAAAAAAGTTATGCAGTTAAAGGATTTCTCATACGCGCTGCCGGAAGATCTCATCGCGCAAACCCCCTGTCCAGAGCGGGGCGCCTCGCGCATGATGACGCTCAATCGCCGGGAAAAGACGATCGGGAACAGCCGGTTTTCCTGTCTGCCTGATTTTCTCTACCCTGGCGATGTGCTGGTGATTAATGACTCTCGTGTCATTCCGGCTAGGCTCTACGGTAAAAAACCTACCGGCGCGATTCTGGAAATCCTGCTTCTGACCTGCGTGGAAAAGCAGCAGGATGAAGAAACCTGGGACGTCCTGGCGCGTCCCGGAAAAAGGATTGCCGAACGCGATCTCATCGACCTGGGACACGGCGCCGAAGCCAGGGTGAAAGCGAAATTGTCCGATAAGAGATGGCGGATGGCCTTCAGCGCCCCCGGCGGCTTTGAAGGTCATCTGAATAAATTCGGTCGCGCACCTCTGCCCCCCTACATTAAACGGAAAAAAAGCATCGAGGCCGATACGACAAACGACAAAGAGCGCTATCAGACCATCTACGCCAGAGAACCGGGATCGATTGCCGCCCCTACCGCGGGTTTACACTTTTCTCCGACGGTTTTAACGGCGCTGAAGGAAAGGGGCGTCGAAATCGCGCCCGTCACCCTGCACGTCGGTATCGGCACGTTCATGCCCATTGAAACCGAAACCGTAGAACATCACGTCATGGAATCGGAACATTACGAAATCAGTCCTCGCAGCGCAAACCTGATTAACCATGCCAAACGGGTGATCGCCGTCGGGACCACGTCGACCCGGACCCTGGAGGCGGCCTGCGATGACAACGGCCACATCCGGCCGCATCAAGGCGAAACCCGCCTGTTTATTTACCCGGGTTATCGTTTCAAGCGCACAAACGGGCTTTTGACCAATTTTCATCTGCCGGAATCCTCGTTATTTCTACTGGTCAGCGCGTTCGCCGGTACGGATTTCACGCACGAGGCCTACACGCGGGCGGTAGCAGAACGCTATTTTTTTTACAGTTACGGCGACTGTATGCTGATTTTATAAAAATTACGGATACCAAAATATGTCTTTCACGTTCGATGTCATAAAAAAGGATGAAAACACCGGCGCACGCCTGGGGAAAATGACGACGCCGCACGGCGCAATCGACACACCCGCATTCATGCCGGTTGGAACGCAAGGTACTGTTAAGGCCATGCGCCCCGACGAAATCAGAAATTGCGGCGCACAAATCATACTGGGCAACACGTACCATTTATATTTGCGTCCCGGCCATGAAACCGTTCGCGACATGGGCGGCCTGCACACGTTTATGAACTGGCCCGGTCCGATTTTAACCGACAGCGGCGGTTTTCAGGTTTTCTCTCTGGGCGCGCTGCGCAAGATTCTGCCCGAAGGCGTCATGTTTCGCTCGCATATCGACGGATCAAAGCATCTGCTGACACCCGGCAAAGCCATTGAGATTCAGCAGGCGCTGGGCTCCGACATCATGATGTGTCTCGATGACTGCACCCCCTACCCCGCCACCCATCAGCAGACGCGTGCCTCCATGGCCCTCACGCTGGACTGGGCGAACAGGTGCCGGGATGCGAAAATCGGCCCGGACCAGGCGCTTTTCGGGATTGTTCAGGGAGGCACCTATATCGACTTGCGCAAACAGGCCGTAGAGGAAATGGTGCCCCTCGGGTTTGACGGCTACGCCCTGGGCGGCGTCAGCGTGGGCGAACCCAAAGAGCTCATGTATGCCATCGCCCGTGATATCGCGCCTCTGCTGCCCGCCGAAAAGCCCCGTTATTTGATGGGCGTCGGTCTCCCCGCAGATATTGTTCACGGCGTTTCGTGCGGCATCGACATGTTCGACTGCGTGATTCCGACCCGGTGCGCCCGGCACGGATTATTGTTTACAAATACCGAAAACATTGTTATAAAAAACGCCCGCTGGCGGCAGGACAATGAACCGCTGGACGCAACGTGCGATTGCTATACCTGTAGAAATTTTTCCAGGGGTTATTTGAGGCATCTGTATGTCGCAGGCGAAATCCTGGCGATGATATTGAACACCATTCACAATATCCGCTACTATATGCGCCTGATGGAAAACATACGCGCCCATCTTAGCGCGGGCACGTTCGGGACGTTTCAAAAAAACATTTCCAAAACACAGAGCTTTTCTGATAAAGAGCACAAAAAAAGGAGGGAAGACAATTGATTTCTACAGCATACGCAATGGGCGGCCAGGGAGCCGCAGGCGCTCAGGGGGCCGGCGGATTCGGCGATTGGAGCTTTATCATCATGATGGGCGTGATTTTCGTCATTTTTTATTTTTTACTCATCCGCCCTCAACAAAAGAAACAAAAAGAACTCAAGGCGCTGCTCGATAATCTGGCCTATGGCGACACGGTCATGACCAGCGGCGGTATTCACGGTAAAATCACCGGTCTGGCCGACGCCGTCGTCACACTGGAAATTGCCGATAAAGTGAGAATAAAAATCGCACGCAGCGCAATCGGCGCCGTCATTCAGAAGGCGGGAGCACCGGCGACACCCGCGACGAAATCATAACCTGGAAAGGGGCTATTCATGTTCAAGTCTTTAAAGATCAGGGTATCTATCACTGTTATTGTGTGTCTTGCCGCGCTGTACTTTTTACTGCCGACATTCGTATCCGACATTCCGGCGCCCTGGAATCGCTTTATGGCCAAGGAAAAAATACATCTCGGACTGGATTTGCAAGGCGGCATGCATCTGGTTTTGGAAATCGACGCGGATAAGGCTCTTGAAGCAATGATGGAGCGCCAGGCGGCGGATCTCAAGGAATCTCTGATGGATCAGAAAGTGCGTTTCCGCAACCTCAAAAAAGCCGAAGGCGTCTCGATTTCTCTTGAACTGACGGATCCGGCAACAGGCAAAACCGCGCTTGATACGCTCATTCGTGAACAGTATCCGGATCTGGAAAGCCCCTCTCCTACGACCCGCGACGGCATCATGTACGTAACGCTTAACATGAAAGACAAGCGCGCCGCGGAAATGAAGAAATTAACCCTTGAACACTCTCTCGAAACCATCCGCAACCGCGTGGACCAGTTCGGTATCGCCGAACCGGAAATCGTGCCTCAGGGCGACAACCGGATTATGGTTCAACTGCCCGGCATTAAGGATCCTGAAAGAGCCAAAAACCTGATCGGCAAAACGGCACTTCTGGAATTTAAAATCGTGGATGATGAAAACTCCCTCGACGAAGCATTGCGCGGCAACATGCCGGAAGGATCCATGATCGCTTACGGCACAAGCCAAGGCAGAACCGCCGGCGAACGGGCAAGAATGCCCTACTTGCTGAAAAGCAGAACACTTTTGACCGGCGCTTCTCTGGAAATGGCCAAAGTATCCATTTCCGACCGTTACGGCGAGCCGCACGTTTCCATTAAGTTCAATGCACAAGGCGCCGCGGACTTCGACCGCATCACCAATGAAAACGTTCGCAAACGTCTCGCCATCGTCCTCGACGGCGTTGTGCATTCCGCGCCACAGATCCGGGAGCGTATTTCCGGTGGACAGGCCGAAATTACCGGCAGTTTCACCATGGACGAAGCGCGCGATCTGGCCATCGTTCTGCGCGCGGGCGCCCTGCCTGCGCCGGTTAACATTCTGGAAGAAAGAACCGTCGGTCCCTCGCTGGGCAGTGACTCCATACGTCAGGGCATCTGGGCCACCCTCATCGGCGGCCTCTTTGTCATCGTCTTTATGATCTTTTATTATCGCCTCTCCGGCGCCGTGGCTGATCTGGCCCTGATCATCAACATTTTTCTGATCATGGGCATTATGGCCGCTTTGCGCGGAACCCTGACGCTGCCGGGCATCGCCGGCATTTTACTGACGATTGGTGTCGCGGTAGACGCCAATATTCTAATTTTCGAACGCATCCGGGAAGAGTTGCGCACGGGAAAAACCATTCGCCTCGGCATCGACACAGGTTTTAAAAAATCCTTTATCACCATTCTCGATACGCATATTACGGGCATCGTTTCCGCCGTTTTCCTGATCATCTTCGGCACCGGCCCGATCAAAGGCTTCGCGGTCACGCTGATCATCGGCCTTCTGGCCAGTCTGTTTACCGCTGTATTCGTAACCAGACTGATGATTGATTACTTTACCTGGAACTTTAACGTAAAGAAACTGAGCATTTAAATTCAAGGGCAGGCAGGAGATCATTCTATGGAGTTTATTAAACCGGGTACAAAATTAGATTTTGTCGGAAAAATAAAATATGCGATTGTTTTTTCCATCGTCTTGATTATTTTAAGCGTCGGAACCATTCTTTTTCAGGGCGGCTTGAATCTCGGTATCGATTTCGCGGGTGGGTCCGTCATCCAGATTAAATTCAACAAAGCAATCACTGCGGATGAAATCCGCACGGCGCTCAAATCTACCAATCTGGGCAACAGTGTGATTCAGCAGTTCGGCCCCAATGAATTTTTGATCCGCACGGCGGAATCCTTTTCTGATCAGAATGTCATGGCCGCCAATCTGGAACAACCCCTAACCGCCGCATTCCAGCAGGACTATGAAATCCGGCGCGTTGAAGTGGTCGGGTCTAAAATCGGCACGGATTTCCGTCGTAAGGCCATTGTCGCCGTGGTGCTCTCCTGGATCGCCATGCTGATTTACATCGCCTGGCGATTTGAATTCCGCTACGGGCTGGGCGCGGTCATTGCGATCATCCATGATTTGACCATCACCATCGGTGTGGTTGCCTTTATGGGCATGGAATTTACAATTTCCATTCTCGCGGCGCTGTTTTTCATTATCGGGTTTTCAATCAACGACACCATTGTCGTGCTCGACCGCATCCGTGAAAACGTGAAACTCCATACGAAAAAGACACTGGCCGATATCATCAATCTCAGCATCAACCAGACGCTCAGCAGAACAATTCTTACCTCTGTCACTGTATTCCTGACTGTGCTGGCGCTGTATTTCTTCGGCGGGCCCGTCATTAACGATCTGGCCTTCGCCCTGCTGATCGGTGTGGTCATCGGCACGTATTCTTCCATTTTCATCGCCTGCACAATTGTTTTGCTATTTGAAAATTTTCATTTAGCGCGTCAGGGAAAGAAATAACTTCATGGCCGCGGCGGGATTTGCCTTGTTTATCGCGATCCTGTTTATCGGGATCTACATGGCCCTGTACGGCCTGCCGGGAGCGGTTTTAATTTTTTTCAACGTTTTCGCCTACGCCCTCATCACGGGCTTTGAACGCGTGGGCTGGCAGGTGCTGTTGGTCCTGTTGTTTCTGGCCTTCGCAGCCGAAACACTGGATTTTTTACTGGGACTGACAGGGGTACTGAAACCGCCGGTGATGAAAGCGTCTCTGTGGGGCGCGGCCATCGGGGCGCTTTTGGGCATGACGATCCTGACACCGCTGTTATGGGGGCTTGGCATCTGGGGTGGTTTTTTTGCAGGCGCGCTGGCCGGGCTGTCGCTGATCGAAATCCGCCGCCAATCCAGAAAGAAACTGCCGCATCAGGCTTCCTGGAAATCCTTTCTGGGCATGATCGGACAAAAAGGACTCAAGGGAGCCTTGTCTCTGGCCATGATTTTTATCGCACTTTCTAACATATACTCCTGAGGGTTTTCCAGACAACATGAAGAAAAACGAAAAAGAAAATAAAAACAAACCGCAAGAAAAGGCCAAATCAAAGATTCAGGAATATGCTGAAGCCATTGTGATCGCTGTTTTAATCGCCGTGCTGATCCGGACTTTTGTGGTGCAGGCTTATAAAATTCCTTCCCGATCCATGGTGCCTACGCTGGTGGTCGGAGACCATCTCCTGGTCAATAAATTTATTTATGGCATCAAAATTCCGGTCATCCGGAAAACCCTTGTTCCCTTGACCGATCCCAAGCAGGGCGACATCATCGTGTTTATTTACCCCGAAGACCGTTCCAAGGACTACATCAAACGGGTCATCGGCGTGGCCGGAGACAAAATCGCAATACGCGACAAAAAAATAATCATCAACGACAAACCCTACGAGGATTCCTGGGGCATCTACACAGACCCGCGGATTTTACTTCAGGATGTGCGTGATCATTTCGGTCCTGTCGTGGTTCCCCCGAATTCTCTTTTTGTGATGGGAGACAACCGCGACGAGAGCGCGGACAGCCGTTTCTGGGGATTTGTGGACGTCCGGGACGTGGAAGGAAAAGCGCTGATCATCTACTGGTCATGGAACAGTGATGATTTCAAACTGCGATGGGATCGTCTGG
>JAWOJC010000082.1:0-2873 GCA_046484315.1 Smithellaceae bacterium
CAGATCAATGACATCCGGCTTTCCGGGACGTTTGCCTACGCGCTCCCGCGTCTGAATAAAGCGGTTGGCGATCCAACTGACAATACTGATGATCAGCGATCCCATCAAAGCGGCAAAGAAACCTTCCACCTCGAATCCCGGCACAAAATAGGCCACGGCGGCAAGCAGAAATGCGTTGATCAGAAAGGCAAATACGCCCAGCGTCAAAATGGTGAGCGGTAACGTGAGAATCAGCAACACCGGGCGGATGAAGACATTGATCAGACCCAGAATAGCCGCAGCCACTATGGCGGTCGGCAACGACGCCACACGAATCCCAGGCAACAGGGTTGCCGCCAGCATAATGGCTATGGTGATGACCAGCCAGCGTGAGATGATGACCAACATAACGATTCCTTAATCTTCAACGGAAATTATTATTAATGTGTCGCTTCGTCCGCGACAGTCTTTTGCGACTTCAGAAACACCCAGGTCACGCTAAAACCGCCCATGACGGACGTTTTCATTTTCACAAGCGGACTGTCCTCGAAAGCGGCGCCCTGTAAAAAATCCGTACTGACAAAAGCATGAAAGATAAATTGTTTGTAACTTTTCCCCAAACCGGCCGTCAGGGTCGATCCGCTGTAGCCTGCGCCCGGAGCATAAGCCGGACGAACCACAGTGGCATAACCCGGCTCGACGGCATAGAAATATTCATGATAGCCGCGATCGGCAAACATGGGTCCGGCAGACAACCCCAGGGACAACCCCGTACCCGGAATCACATCACCTTTGATAAAGTTCAACCTTGGAGAAAAGACAAATCCCTCATACCGGACAGAACGGAAATCCGTGGAGAAAACAGCGCGTAACGGCAGCGCCATACTCAGACTGTATTTATTTTCCCGTGAGCTCAAAAGTTTGATCCTTAAGGCCGGACCGAACTCAAAGGTGGGATCGAGATCCTGCATCCCCAGGCGTGCTTCATTGTCGTTGCTGCGCACGGGCACCGCGCCGTAGCCGCTTGCATCCAGCGTCACACGATCGGTTGAGAAAATTCTGGCCGCAATGCGTTTATCCTCCAGCCTCAATATTCCTCCGCGGTAGACCGCGTAGGGGAAAGGCAGGAGATAAGCCCGCGTCTGATTTGAGCCACGGTAATCCGGCATCATCAGAAACCCGCCGCCGATGCCCAGTTCCCACAAGGGTTTTTCCGCACAAAACGCTTTTTGCGGCGCAGCAACACAAACAACCAGCACAGCGCATATCAGAAATAAACGCCTACATGTCATGAAGATTCTCCACTCCGTTAATGTAGAAACTACTTCAGCCATCGATTGCTTACTGATCGAAGGTCGTAAACTGATCTTTTTTCGCCCCGCAGACCGGACACTCATCCGGCAACTCACCGTCGGCCACATAACCGCACACCTTGCAGACGTGATAAACCGTCTCACGCTCTTCCATGAAATGATTCATTGCCTGCTTGTAGAGCTTGGCATGCGTTTCTTCCACATCGCGGCTCTGGCTGAAATGCAGAAGGGCCGGCTTATCGCCTGCCTGCTCGGCCATTTTGACAAAGCTGTCGTAGGCGATCTCGGCCACGGTTTTTTCCGACTCGAAGCTTTCGGCCAGATTTTCTTCCGTCGATTTGATTTCCTTGAGCACCCTGAGTGCGCGCATGCCGTGGATCTCTTCGGAAAAAGCAATCACGCGAAACAGGCGCGCGATCTGCTTGAAACCTTCGGCATCCGCCTTATCAGCGAACATTTTGAGACGCAGGACCGCCTTGGCTTCGCCCACGTAGGCCTCTCTGAGCGCTTCACGTATGTTGTCGTCCATCACCAATCCTCATGTCAGCAATTTTTTATTCCGGAGAAAACTCACTTTTGTCCGCCCCGCAGACCGGACAGGTCCAGTCATCCGGCAGTTTTTCAAACGGGGTCCCGGCGGGAATGCCGGCCTCTTCATCACCCTGGTCCGGATCATAAACATAACCGCATACACCACATACATACTTTTTCATCTGCTCCTCCTGTGTTGGGAAATTAGGCTATTCTCTTTTTTAATTCCGCTGCAACAGTCCGCCCCAGTTCATGACACTTCAGCAGGACGTCGCCGCCCGGAACATGCTTGACGGAAAGCGTATCGGCAACAAGGTCCACCTTCATCTCTTTGAGGGTGGCTTCGAGGTCTTTCACCGACTCGCCGCTCCATCCGAAAGAACCAAACACCGCACCGATGAGATTTGCGGGTTTAAGTCCCTTGATATAGGTCATCACATCCGCCATCTGCGGCAGCATGTTGTTATTGAGCGTGGAAGATCCCACAATCAACGCACCCGCTTCCAGCAACTCATAGATTACTTCACTGCGGTGCACATCGTTCATGGATAATATTCTGGTACGAACCCCCTCGGCAGCCATTGATTCCGCAATCGCCTTGGCCATCATTTCCGTGGAATGCCACATCGTCGCGTAAACGACCACCGCTTTATTCGCAGGTTTCTGGCTTGCCCATTTTTTATAAAGATCAAGAATGAACCCTAGATCTTTTCGCCAGACAGGACCATGATCCGGCGCGAAGATCTTGATCGCCCAGCCGGTGGACGCGACCTTCTCCAGGGTTTTCAGGACAACCGGCGAGTAAGGCAGCACGATGTTCGCATAATAGGTTGCCGCTTCATATTCCAGCATATCGGTTGGCAACTCGTCAGCAAAACGCTCGAACGTCGCCAGATGCATGCCGAAGGCATCTTGTGAAAAAAGCACCCCCTCTTTTTCCAGATACGAAAACATGGAATCCGGCCAGTGAATCATGCGCGTTTCCATGAACTTCAGATCCATATTGCCCAGTGAAAGCGTCCCGCCGTCTTTAACGGGTATGATGTCCAC
>JAWOJC010000162.1:0-26154 GCA_046484315.1 Smithellaceae bacterium
CGGCAACGGGGCTTTAATCAATCACTGATTCTGGCAGGGCCTTTGTCCAAAAAGCATGGGCTTCCCGTGAATTTTTCATTGCTCAAAAGGCATAAATTGACTTTTACACAAACGGGACTTGATAAAAAACAAAGAGAAAAAAACATGAAAGACGCTTTTTTTGTCCCGAAGGCCGAAGGCATCCGGGATAAAAATATTATTCTTGTGGACGATGTATACACCACCGGGGCGACCACCAATGAATGTGCCAAAGTTCTGATCCGGGCCGGCGCGCGGAATGTGGCCGTCATCACGCTGGCCAGAGTGCCCGCCCACCGGAGCAATGACAATATTTCAATCATTTGAGGGTATCATGATGAACAAAATTATGGATCGGGAAAACCTGAAAAAAAGTATTGACGCGCTGCGTGAAACTGGCAAAAAAATCGCCTTCACCAACGGCTGTTTTGATATTCTGCATGTCGGCCATGTCCGGTATTTAAAGGAAGCGCGGAAGGCTGCCGATATACTGGTTCTGGCGCTCAACACAGACGCCTCCGTCCGGGCGATCAAAGGTGAAAAAAGACCGCTGGTCTCTGAAGAAGAACGGGCGGAACTTCTCGCTGCGCTGGAATGCGTTGATTTTGTAACATTATTTTCAGAACCGACACCGCTTGCGCTGATCAATTACCTGAAACCCGATGTTTTGATCAAAGGTGGCGACTGGCCGGAAGAAAAAATCGTAGGCCGCGACGAAGTTCTAAAATGGGGTGGCCGGGTGGCCGTCATTCCTGAAGTTAAAGGAAAATCAACGACGAATATCGTTGAAAAAATCATTCAGGTCTATGGTTCGGATACGAACCGGGAGACATGAGAAACGAATCGACCTGGCATCATTGTTTTTTTTCCTTTACAAACATTTTGCCATTAGGTAAGAAGGTCGACAATCTCAACAATACATCGATAAGGAGTGGCGGCATTGGAAAAACAAACGACTTTGAAGCCGGAAAAGCTGGAGGCATTCCGAAAGTTACTCACCCAGAAGATCAATGAGCTTCTCGATGAGGCGGGTAAAACCGTATCGGAAATGACCAACGGCAAAGAAAACTTCCCCGACCCCAACGACCGCGCGTCTTTGGAGTCCGACCGGAATTTCGAGCTGAGGATCCGCGACCGGGAACGCAAGTTGATCTTGAAAATGCAGGAAGCCATCAAACGGATTGATGACGGAACCTACGGCATATGCGAGGATTGTGGCGGCCCGATCTCTGAAAAAAGGCTGATGGCCCGGCCGGTTACCACGGAATGTATCGAATGCAAAACCCGGCAGGAAAAACTCGAAAAACTCAAAGGGGAGTAACCCCCCATGGAAACATCGAAAACGCCCCTCACGGGGCGTTTTTATTTTCATTTCAGCCGTCCAACGATTTCTTTTTTTGCTCAAAGATGATATTCACCGCACATGTATGTAAAAGTTGCCCTCAATATACCGGCTGATAAGCTTTTCACGTATCAGGTGCCGGTCCATCTTCAATCCAGAACCGACATCGGCAAGCGCGTTTTTGTTCCCTTCGGCCCCAGAAAGCGCACCGGCTTTATCACCGCTGTGGAATCCTCCTGCGATCTCAAAGAAATCAAAACCATTCACGACGTTCTTGATGAAGAACCGCTTTTCGACGAAAGCGATTTGAAGTTCTATAGCTGGATCGCGGAATACTTTGTCTATCCGTTGGGAAAGACACTCGCGGAACTGATCCCCTCGGGATCCGAGAGACGGGATTTCCTCTGGATCATTCCCCTCCCCGTGCCTGCGGGACTTGTTTTATCCCGATCACAAGAAAAGATCATGGATTTTTTACGTCCCTATCCACGGGGAATCGCGATGAGCCAATTGATGAAGACCTCCGAGCTCAAAAACGCGGCGACGGTTATCCGCAGCCTGCATCTGGCAGGGCTTGTGCAAATGGTTGAGCGGCAGAAGAAAGCGCTCGCCGTGCGCACACGGAAAATGATCAGCCTTGCGCAGTCACCGCCTGCCACAAACAAACTAACCACGCGACAAGAAGCGCTGGTTAACTTTCTTAGCACCTCGGGTCCAACGGATTTTCATGATCTGATTGCCGCAGCCGGCACCTCCAGCGCCATTATTTCCCGACTGTTGGAAAAAGGCATCCTGACCCTCAGCGCGTCGGAAGTCATCCGCAAAGCTTCACTTTCGTCTTCCATCGGCCACTCACATGATAAGTTTGCACTCAACAGCGAGCAGCAAAAGGCGCTTTCCGGTATCCGCCGCCGGATCAGCGCAGGCGCTTTCCGTTCTATTCTGCTGCACGGGGTCACAGGCAGCGGAAAAACAGAAGTGTATCTCCACGCCATCGAACAAGTGCTCAAAGACGGCGGCACGGCCATGTACCTGGTGCCGGAAATCGCGCTCACGCCGCAGCTCATTTCCCGCATCGCCGGACGATTTGATGAAAATAAAATCGCCGTCATTCACAGTGGCATCGCAGAGACCGTTCGCTACGACCAGTGGCGGCAGATCAAGCGCGGCCGAATCAATCTGGTGATCGGCGCGCGTTCCGCCCTTTTTGCGCCACTGCCCGATTTGAAGCTGATTATTGTTGATGAAGAGCACGACGCATCCTATAAGCAGGATGACCGGCTGTGTTATCACGCACGTGATCTGGCCGTAGTCAAGGCCAAGTTCAACCGGGCGGTCGTGCTTCTGGGGTCCGCCACGCCGGGCATCCGTTCCTTCTATAATGCCAGGACAAATAAATACGACTATCTGGAACTCAAGCAACGGGTCAACAATAAACCCCTTCCGCAAATCGATATCGTCGATATGAAAACGCAAAAGGAAATCCACGGCAGAACGCCGATTCTATCCGACGCGCTGATTGTCGCCATCAGAGAAACCCTGGCGCGCAAAGAGCAAATCCTGCTTTTTCTCAACAAACGCGGCTTTGACACATTTCTGGTGTGCGCCGACTGCGGCTATAATTTCCGCTGTCCCAACTGCGCCGTCTCCCTGAAGAGCCACCCTGCGGAAAATATTATCAAATGCCACTATTGCGATTACACACAAAAAGCGATGCCCCTGTGCCCCACCTGCCGGGGCGGCCGTATTCTCAATTATGGCACCGGCACACAAAAACTGGAAAAGGAAATCCAGGGGCTGTTTCCCGCCGCGCGTGTCTGCCGGATGGATTCCGACACCACCGCCCGCCGGGGCACTCAGGAAAGCATTCTTCACGCGCTGGAACAAAAGCAAATTGATATTCTGGTGGGCACACAAATGATCACCAAGGGACACGACTTTCCCTTTATCACCCTGGTGGGCGTTATTTCAGCGGACACGTCGCTGAACATGCCTGATTTCCGGGCGGCGGAGAAAACATTTCAGATGATGACGCAAGTCGCCGGACGGGGCGGTCGCGGAGATGCCGCGGGCCGGGTCATCATTCAGAGTTTCAATCCTCAGCACTATGCCCTGCAGCACGCACAACATCATGACTACAAGGCGTTCTACGCGGACGAAATCGCGTTGCGCAAGACGCTGCAATACCCGCCCTTCGGACACATCATCTCGCTTCGTCTTTCCTCGTTAAAAAAAGAAGCGCTGGAACAGACGGCAGACGAGATCGGCAGGCTGGCCCGAACACTTTGCGTCCGTTTCGGCAATACCGCGCAAATTATCGGTCCGGCGGAATCGCCGCTGGCCAGGATCCGCAACGAGTACCGCTTTCAGATGCTGATCAAAGGAGACGATATTCAGACTCTCCATCAGATCACCGCCGCCGTGCTGACAGAACATGACACCAGCGCGGTAAAGATCACCGTGGACGTCGATCCGGAAAATTTCATGTGAGTGCGTTTGCCGCGGTCGCGCGACTTCGATCCGTCCACGGAAATCATCGGGCAAGGCAAAAAAAACGGCGGCAGGTAAAAACCTGCGGCCGTTTTTTTTAAAAGGGGAAGGCTTCTTTTGCCTAGGTCCCGCACGTTTCCAATCGGATGCGATCCTGATAGTACTGAGTGATTTCATAGACGGCGTAATCGATCATCAGCATGATGCGCATCACGCTGTCGATGGCCTGATTATGCTCTATCGCGTTGATGAAAATCGCCTGGAAATCCGCATAGAGCCACATATGGCGGCGCATCAGATTCAACGAATAGATGGCTTCCTGAAGCGGAATGCCGCTTTCGTAGCACGTTCTTGAATAGTGCATGAAAAATTCCTGCGCCCTTTCAAAACGATTGGGCGTCACCAGCATATTTCTCAACTGGCTGTAAAATTTTACAGCCTGCAGCACCAGCTTATCCTCGGGGATATTCCAGCAGCTCATCGTTCTTTTGTTTTTCTTGACGTCCGCCGCCCAGTGTTGGGCTATTTCATCTATATTATCCTCTAAAACATCCAGCAGCTTGATCGACTCCACCATAGCCTGTACTCCTTTCTCCAATGGTAAAACGAACCGGGAAATGGTTTTATTTTTTGCCTTTTTTCATGAGTTCCTGGTACCGCGTAGTCACCTCATACACCGCATAATCAAAAAGAAGAATCGTGCGGCTCAACGTATCGAGAGCCTGCCGTTGATCAATACCGGAGCTGAAGATCGTCTGGAATTCGGCATACAGCCAGATATGGCGTCTCAGGAGAATCAGCGCGTAAACCGCTTCATCCATCGGGATGCCCATGGCAAAGCTTTCCTCCGCGTAGGTCCGAAAATATTTCAAAGCGCTGTCACCGATCTTCTCATCGGCATACATTTTACTGAAATTCTGATAGAATTTTACACCCTGAAAAACAATTCTGTCTTCTTCCAGATCCTTGTATGTTTTGGTCCGGGCATTGTTTTGAACGTCCATGGCCCAGCGTTTGGCCATCTTCTCCGCGTGATGCTCGGCCAGTTCCACATATTTAATGGCGTATGTCTTCATGCTGCATCTCCTTTCCGTTTGGAAACCACTGCGATTGGTCTTGTCTGCTACAACATTCCACTTTATCTGCTCGAATGTGGGGTCAATATAAAACAGGATCATTGAAATGACAACAGAAATTATTCCCATATCCATCGGTCAGGGTAATTCTTGACACAACCCGGTTAATTCCATATAGGTGAGCAAAATTCTTTAGGATCGTTCACAATGACCAAACCCCGCATCCTCTTCATGGGAACGCCGGACTTCGCCCTGCCCGCTCTGACTATGCTCCATGACCGTCAATACCCGATCGTCGGCGTCGTGACGCAGCCGGATCGCAAGGCGGGACGGGGCCAGCAGGCAACCGCGCCACCGGTCAAGCTGCTGGCACAGCAATGCGGCCTTACCGTCTACCAGCCGCAAAGAGTAAAGGACCCGGATTTTCTGGACCTCTTTTATCAGATCCACTGCGACATGGTGGTGGTCGCGGCATTTGGACAGATTCTGCCCAAAACGATCATCGACTTTCCCCGTTATGGCTGCCTGAATATCCACCCGTCGCTTTTGCCAAAATACCGCGGCGCGGCCCCGCTTAACTGGAGCATCATCCGCGGCGAAACCACAACCGGCGTGACCATCATGCAGATGGACGAAGGCATGGATTCCGGCGATATCCTTTTACAAGAAGAAACGCCCATCGGCGAAAATGAAACCGCAGGCGAACTGCATAACCGCCTGGCGAAACGTGGCGCAAACCTGCTTTGTCAAACCATCGAGCAGGTGGTTTCCGGCGCCGCGCGAAGGAAACCGCAGGATGCCTCCGGTGTGACGTTCGCCCCCAGGCTGACGAAGGACACAGGTAAAATCAACTGGTCTGACAAAGTCTTTGACATTGTCAACCTCATCCGCGGTCTCAGCCCCTCCCCCGCAGCCTATACCTCTCTGGAAGAACAGACACTGAAAATTTTTTCCGCGGCCGCCATGCCTGGGCCGGTTAACCGCCCTCCGGGATCCATCGACGAGGCTGCTGCAGAAGGTCTGAAGGTTGCGGCATCGGACGGTTATGTCATTTTAAAAGATGTTCAGCTGGCCGGAAAAAAAAGAATGTTGACGCAGGATTTTTTGCGCGGGTATCACATCAAAGAAGGAACCGCTCTTACGTGAACGAATCCAAACGCATTAATACGCTGAACTCAAATAAAACACAAAGCAGGACAATATGAAAAAAACAATACGCCATCAGGCGGTGGATATTCTAAATGCCGTCTCGCAAAGCCAGGCGTTCGCGGGGGACCTGCTGGATGTCTGCCTTGACGAACATAATCTTTCCGGCACGGCGGACGGCCGCCTGCTTACCCATCTGGTGTACGGCGTCTTGCGCATGCAGGGCCATCTGGACTGGATCATTTCACAACTCTATCGCGGAGATTATATCCGGATGGAGGAAAACGTTAAAAACATTCTGCGCACCGGTCTGTATCAGCTCAAATTCAGCGATCGGCTGCCCGAATTCGCCGTGGTGGATGAGGCGGTCAAGATCGCCAAACGCATCAACCAGGGGGCCGGCGGCCTGGTTAACGCCGTATTAAGAAGCTATTTGCGCAATACCGGTGCCATATCATTTCCCCCGATTGAGAAGCATGCGGCTCAACACATCGCGACATTTCATTCCCATCCACTTTGGCTGGTTCAGATCTGGTTTGATATTTACGGTCCGGAAGAAACCCTGAAGCTTTGTCAGGCCAACAATGACCTGCCCCCTCTGACCCTTCGCGTCAATACGCTGAAAACCGCCCGAGCGCCGCTGGAAGAAAAGCTCAGGGCTGAAGAGTTTTCTTGTGAGGCAACCACGTTTTCACCCGATGGAATCCGACTGAAAGATCCGCCCCGCGCCGTTCAGAAAACATCCTTTTTCAAAGACGGGTATGTGCGTCTTCAGGATGAAGCAGCCCAGATGATTGCCTATCTGGCGGATCCCAAAAGCGGGGATCGTGTGCTGGATGTCTGCGCCGGCAGCGGTGGTAAATCCAGCCATCTCGCGGCGCTGATGCAAAATCAAGGACAGGTTGTCTCCCTGGACCGCGATACGGACAAAATCGCCCAGTTGAAAAAAGATGCGTTGAGAATGGGGGCATCAATCATCAACGCGCGGCAGGCTGATCTTTACAAACCCTTATCTGCAGAATTTGTGAATTATTTTGACCATGTTCTGGTGGACGCGCCCTGTTCCGGCACCGGCACGCTCAGGCGTAATCCGGAAATCAAATGGCGTTTGACCGCCGCGGAAATGAAGGCTTTCCCGAAAGCACAAAAGATCATTCTGGAAAACGCTTCGCGGGCCGTTAAAAAAGACGGTCGTCTGATTTACGCGACCTGCTCCGTGCTTCCCTCAGAAAATGACGATGTGATCAGGCAATTTCTTGCGGCAAACCCGCAGTTCACCGTCGAGTCGAAGCCCGCCGCCATTCCGGAGGCTTTGACGGATCGCCGTGGATTTCTGAGAACCTACCCCCATCGGCACAATACAGACGGTTTCTTCGGCGCAATTTTACGCCGCCGGATTTGAATTGACGAACGAAACAAAATAGTGCTAGCTTACTCCCTCATTTTTTGTACAAGGAGTGCTTATGTTCGTCAAACAAATGCAGGTCGGAAATATGGCGGTTTTCGCCTACCTGGTCGGAGATCCGGTCACCGGCGACGCCCTGGTTATTGATCCGGCCGACAACGCGCATGAAATCCTCGCCGTGGCCGCGCAAAACAACCTGCGCATCAACTATATCGTAAATACGCACGGCCATGTGGACCATATCGGCGGCAACGCGCAAATGAAACAATTAACGGGTGCGAAAATTATTGTCCATCAGGGAGACGCCATCATGCTCACCTCCACACCGGCCAATATGCTTCGGATGTTCGGCGCGACACAGTCTCCTTCACCCGATATCCTGGTCGAGGACGGGCAGATCATTTCCGTTGGAAACGTGGAGTTGAAAGTGATCCATACCCCCGGCCATTCTCCCGGCGGTATGTGTCTGTATACCCCCGGTTATGTCTTCACCGGTGATACGCTGTTTGTGGAGGCGGTCGGCCGCACCGATTTGCCGGGCGGTTCCTGGCAGACCATGTATGAGGCCATCAAAACAAAACTTTTCACCCTGCCGGATGACACCAGAGTCATGCCCGGTCACAACTATGGCAGAACGCCGACATCCACCATCGGTCACGAAAAAAAGCACAACCCTTCCGTTCGATAAAGGAGAGAGCAACTCATGACAACAAGCATTGCCCGGACCAATTTCCCGAAATTAAAATTTCTCAACCGTGGAAAGGTACGCGACCTTTACGCCGTCAGAGATGACCTGCTGCTGGTCGCCACCGACCGGATTTCCGCCTTCGATGTCATCATGCCAGATCCGATACCGGGCAAAGGCGTGATCCTCAACCGGATGTCCGCCTTCTGGTTCAAACAGATGGAAGACATCATCGGCAACCACATCATTTCAACCGAAGCGGCTGATTTTCCGTCCGAATGCGCCCCCTATCTGGACAGTCTCCAGGGACGCAGCATGCTGGTAAAAAAGGCAAAACCGCTGCCGGTGGAATGTATCGTCAGGGGTTATCTGTCCGGTTCCGGCTGGAAGGACTATCGTCTCAGCCAGACCATTTCCGGCATTAAACTCCCGGGGGGACTGCGGGAATCCTCGCGCCTGCCTGAAACCATCTTCACCCCCACCACCAAAGCGCCGGAAGGCGAACATGACACCGCGATCACCCGCGACGAAATGGAAGACGTCATTGGCGCCGCGCTCACGGAGAAAATCATCAATAAATCATTCGCCATTTACGAGCGTGCGGCAGCCATTGCCTTGAAAGCCGGCATCATCATTGCCGACACAAAAATGGAATTCGGCCTGCTGGGTGAGGAACTGATCCTGATCGACGAATTGCTGACACCGGATTCATCCCGTTTCTGGCCCGCCGATGACTACCAGGAAGGTCGTCCGCAGAAGAGCTTTGACAAACAATTCCTGCGGGACTACCTGATTTCCATCCACTGGAATCAGAAACCGCCCGCGCCTGCTCTGCCCGGGGACATCATTAATAAAACCCGGGACAAATACGAAGAGGCGTTTTCACGCCTGGTAAAATAATTTTTGTGCCATTGACAACCGCACAACCGTTGTTATTTTTACGCCGTGCTTAATCACACGGCGTCATTTTTTTTCAGGAGGCGCTCTTTTGAGTAAAAGAAAACTACCGGATTACCGTCTAAGACAAAAAATTCTGCATATCGACAAGACACCTCCCGAGGCCTTGATCCGTTACGGGGACACCTACCTTGAGTCCGGAGCCGTCTCCGACGCGCTGGATTTCTACACAAAGGCGGCGCATACCAGCGGTGTGCAAAACATCAGGCACTACGCCCTGGATCAGGGCGACGCGTTTCTCTTTCTGCGCGCGTCCAAAGCGCTCAATGAGGATCCTGATCCTTCCGAATGGCGGGCCATCGCCCACAGGGCCATTGAACTCAAAAAAATATCCTTCGCCCGACACGCGCTGGAAAAAATAAACGACATGGAAGGCATTCAGGCGCTCACCATGGCGATGAAAGCGGAGGAAGCGGAAAAAAGCGCATGACGAAAAGAGATTATTACGAAATTCTGGGTGTATCAAAAACCGCCGCAGCAGATGAAATAAAAAAATGTTACCGGAAAATCGCCATGCAGTGCCACCCCGATAAAAACCCGGGAGACAAGCAGGCGGAAGATCGCTTTAAGGAAGCGGCGGAAGCTTACGAAGTTCTGAGTGACGGACAAAAAAGAGAAATCTATGACCATTACGGGCATGCCGGCCTGAGCAACACCGGTTTTCAGGGCTTCAGCGGTTTTGACGACATTTTTTCCAATTTCGGGGACATTTTCGAAGACGTCTTCGGTTTCGGCCACGGCCGCGGCAGAGGACGGTCCCGCAGCGCCGCGCGCGCCGGCGCCGATCTTCGCTACGATCTGCGCATTTCTTTTCTCGACGCGGCCTTCGGCGTTACCACTTCCGTCGATCTGGAAAGGCTGCACACCTGTTCACTTTGTGAAGGAACGGGCGCCGCGCCCGGCACCACACCTTCCACCTGCCCCACCTGTCACGGCAGAGGACAGGTGGTTCAATCCAGTGGTTTTTTCACCATCAGCTCCACCTGTCCTCACTGCCACGGTCGTGGAAAACTCATCGTAACACCCTGCAGTGCCTGCCGGGGAACCGGTAAGGAAACGAAAATCAAAACCGTCGAATTAAAAATCCCGGCCGGGGTTGAAACAGGCTCACGCCTGCGGCTGCGTGGCGAAGGCGAAGCAGGCGATCACGGCGGACCTCCCGGTGATCTCTATGTTTTTCTTCAGGTCGCAGATCACGAATTTTTCACCCGCGATGGTGATGATATTTTCTGCCGCGTTCCCGTCACCTTTGTTCAAGCGGCGCTGGGCGCGACCATCGACGTCCCCACGCTCAAAGACACGGACAAAATCAAGATACCGCGCGGCACACAAACCGGCTGCGTATTTCGTCTCAAAGGCAAAGGCATTCCGCACGTCCGCGGTTACGGCCGCGGCGATCAGGTTGTCGAAGTCGTCGTTTCGGTTCCCACGGAGCTGACGCGGAAGCAGGAAGCGCTGCTCAGGGAATTCGAGAAAATCAGCACCTGAAAACCGGACGCATTATCGTATTGCAATACCGGCAACAATATGTTTTAAACGGGTCAATCCGAGGACACGGGAGGAATCAGGAATGAAAATCAATCACCCATGCCGCTTTTTCATCGGCCTGTTTTGTATGTTTCTTTTTTCCGGTTGCGCGACCGCCCTTGTGGCGGGCGGCGCGGCCGTCGGCGCCGGCGCCGGCACCTACATCTACGTCAACGGTGAATTGAGAACCGCCTACGCCGTCCCTTTCGACCAGGTCTGGAAGGCAACTGAAAAAACCATTGCAGACATGCGCGGCACGGAAGTGCAACCCGCCAGGGAAATTGCCAAAGGAAAGATATCCGCGCGCATCAACGACGAAAAAGTCAGCTTCGACATCGTCTATAAAGCGAAAAGTATGACCTCTGTCGGCGTTCGCGTCGGATTGTTCGGCAACCAGCGATCCTCTCAGCTTATCCATGACAAAATCATGGAGAACCTCGGTGACAATTGATCCGCGGCATCTCTTTATCCGCCCCGGGCTGACATAATCATGAACAAAAAAATCATCATCGGTCTTTTGCTGAGCATCGTCCTCATCTACCTTTCCGTGCGGGGCATTGATTTCAGGGAAACTGTCACCAGTCTGAAAAATATCGCATGGGGATACGCCCTTCTGGCGCTTCTTGTTATTTTTATCATGCAGGCATTGCGCTCATTCCGCTGGGGGGTGATCCTGCAGCCGCTGGAAAAAATTGATCAGTTCACGCTTTTTTCCGTGACCTGCGTGGGTTTTCTCGCCATCGCCGCGATCCCCGCGCGCCTGGGTGAACTGGCCCGCCCTTACCTGATTGCCCGGAAAAGCAGCATCAAAATGTCGTCCGCCCTGGGTGCCGTGGTGGTTGAACGGGTCCTTGACAGTCTTTCCGTTCTCATCATCACCGTTGTGGTCGTGATCTGGCATGACCTGCCGCCGTGGCTGATCAAATCCGCCATCTTGTTTTTTATTCTGACCCTGTTGATGCTGTTGTTCATCATCGTCCTGATCTGGCGGCGGAACATGGCCGTCTCTCTGATCGCCTGGGTGTTGAGGCGCCTGCCGAATAAAATCGCCATCAGACTCGACGGGCTGATCCATCATTTCATTGACGGCTTTGAAGTCATCAAAGACGTCAGAATGCTTTTATATCTGTTCTTTTTATCCGCGGTGGTCTGGCTGGTGGATGTTGTCGCGATTTATCTTCTGCTTGTGGCTTTCGGTTTTGATCTGCCGCTGCTGGCCCCGTTTATCTTGATGATTGTGCTCATCGCCGGCATTGCCATTCCCACAGCGCCGGGCTATATCGGCAACTGGCATTTTGCCTGCATTCTGGGCCTCAGTCTTTTCGGCGTTCCCGCTTCGGAGGCGCTTTCATTCGCGCTGGTGTACCACTTCCTGTCGATCGCGCTGGTCGTGGTCCTGGGCGTCATCTTTCTGCCTTTCAACAAATTCTCTCTGTCCGATATGAAAAAGCAAATGGATCAGAGCGAAGCATAAAAAAAGCATGTCGCCCCGACCGACGATTCACCATTCACCATCCGTCAGCCTTTATCCTCTTTTGTAAAGATTTTAAAGCCTTTGAGTTTCTTGTGCAGATGGCTTCGCTCCATACCGATGGCTTCGGCGGTTTTTGAAATATTGCCGTCAAATTCATCCAGTTTTTTTAAAATGAACTGCCTTTCAAAATCCTGACGGGCATCCTTCAATGAATCCGCGGCAATCAGGGATTCCTCGGGAATAACCACCGGCTCGCCTTTCATGTAGAGCAGCGGAATATCGTTTGCTTCAATCACGTTGGATGGCGTGAGAATGATCAGACGCTCAATGATGTTTTTCAGTTCACGAACATTCCCCGGCCAGTCATGCGCCATGAGAACGGACAGCGCCTCACGGGTCAGTGTCTTGACCGGCTGCCCTTCCTTGAGAGCAAAATCTTCGAGGAAACGTTCCGTCAACAGGCGGATATCTTCTTTCCTTTCGCGCAAAGGCGGCACGTGCAGCGGAATTACATGCAAACGGTAATAAAGATCCTGTCGGAATCGCCCGGCTTCCATTTCCTTTTCCAGATCCTTGTTCGTCGCGGCCAGTACACGGACATCCATATCAATCACTTTATTGCCGCCAACCCTTTCAAATTTCTTTTCCTGAAGAATCCGTAGTATTTTGGCCTGCGCTTTAAGGCTCATGTCCGCCACTTCGTCGAGGAAGATCGTGCCCTCATGGGCCAGGTCGAACTTGCCGCGCTTCTTTTCCGTCGCGCCGGTAAAAGCGCCCTTCTCATGGCCGAACAATTCGCTTTCAATCAATTCTTCCGGGATGGCCGCGCAGTTGACTTCCACAATGGGTTTATGCGACCGGCGGCTTAAATGATGAATCGAACGCGCCACCAGTTCCTTACCGGTGCCGTTTTCGCCCATAATCAGTATCCAGGCATTTGTCGGCGCGACTAGACCGATCATCTCCTTGAGTTCGGCAATCACGGAGGAGGTTCCCGTCAATTCATACTGATGAGATACTTTCTGCTTTAAACGCACATTTTCTTCTTCAAGACGCACCATATTGAGCGCGTTTTGGATCATGATGATGACCTTGTCGAGCGACAGCGGCTTTTCGATAAAATCAAACGCGCCCAGTTTGGTGGCCTTTACCGCCGTCTCAATGGTGCCGTGACCGGACATCATGATCACCAGAACATTGGGATGCGCGGCTTTGATGGCCTGCAGCGTCTCCAGACCGTCCATACCCGGCAGCCAGATGTCCAGCAAAACCAGTTGCGGCATTTCTTCGGCCACCACCTTGATGCCCTCTTCACCGCTGCCCGCTACCAGCACCTGATAACCTTCATCCACCAGAATCGCCTTGAGGGACTGGCAGATACTGACTTCGTCGTCCACAATTAAAATAGTTTCATTCATACAGAATCGCTCAACTTCACTTTTTTATCGTGCTTTCATTAAACATCCGTCACCGGCAGTTGAAAGGTCACAATGGTGCCTTCGGGAATATTGTCATTCACACTGACCTGCCCTTTATGATCCGAAATAATGGAGCTGACAATGGCTAAGCCCAGTCCAGTCCCTGTCTTTTTAGTCGAGAAATAAGGTTCGAAAACTTTGCGTTTATAACTGGCCGGCACCCCCGCTCCGTCATCGGCAACCGCCACGGTTACTTTCCGGTGCAGTTCGTCATACCGGATGATCACCGCGATATGGCCGATGGCTTTGTTAATGGATGCCACGGCGTTGTCCAGCAGGTTAATCATCACCCGGTTGATCTGCTCCGCGTCGAGATTAAATTTCGGCAGTCCTTCGGCCGGGCTGAATTCGAAAACAATCTCTTTGTGCGCGTCTTCAAACAGAGCCACCGCATCCGCCACCACTTCGTTGAGATCATTGATCGCCAGTGTGGTCACCGGCATACGGGCATAGCGGGAAAACTCATTAACCAGATTTTTGAGCACTTCCACCTGATCAATGATGGTTTGCGTGCATTCCCTGAACACGCCGTCATCTTCCCCGAGTTTATCGCCGTATTTACGCTGAAGTCGCTGTGCGGACAGCTGCACCGGCGTGAGGGGATTCTTAATTTCATGAGCCATTCGCCGGGCAACCTCGCGCCAGGCCGCGGCGCGCTCCGCTTTCTGCAATTGGGTCAGGTCCTCAAACACCACCACGATACCGGAATCATGCCCTTCATCGTCCACAATAACCGTCAATGACAGAAGCACGGTGAGCGCCTTGCCCTGCAGCATGAGTTCAAGCTGCTTTTCCAAAATACGCTCTTTTTTCTCTTTCATCTCGGCAAGAAACTCATCGACCAGAGCAACATGCTCGGCGACCAGCAGATCACGGTAATTCCGGTTGAGCAATTTTTCCGCTTCAATATCAAACATCTCTTCCGCGGCGGAATTGACCGTGGTGACCATGCCGTTTTTATCAACAGAGATGACACCGGCCGAAACATTACGCAAAACGGTTTCCATGTAGTTGCGGCGTTCCTCAAGCGACATATTCGCTTCTTCCAGGCTTGTTTTACTTTTTTTCAAATCATCCGTCATCTCGTTGAAGGACTTGACCAGCAAACCGATTTCATCATCCGCTTCAATGTCAATGCGGCTGTCAAGATCCCCCCGGGTAATCCGATTTGTTGCGGAAACAAGATCCTGAATGGGATTGGTGATGGTCTTGGCCAGAGACAGACCGAACCACGTCGCCAAAAAGATGATGACCAGCGTAACAATAGACAGCGTGATGATATAGTTGAACTTAATCGGATTTTTTAAAAGCTCGATTTGGACATACTGTTCGGAGGCGTCGGCAATGCTGCGCAGTTTATCGACAAAACCCTGCGGAACACCGTAACTGACGGAAACACGCCCGATCACTTCCGTAGGCACGGCATAAGAAAAGACAGGCGCAATACCGATGATCGCCTCGCCGACATTGGTGACGGTCACCGTCGATATTTCGTTGCCGGAATACACGTCCTCCATCATTTTCGGCGACAGCGCCACGGGCGTCCGGTCAGGATAATCGGCATCCGCAAAGATGATATTTTCTTTCTGGTAATCAAAGTAGGCCTCGACCATCCCCACTTTGTAACTCTTCTGGCGCTGGCTGATGAAACTTTTCAGATAATCAATTCTGTCTTCATCATACAAACGGTTTTTGGTAATATCCGCGCTGATCTGGCGGGCATTGAACTTGGCAAGCTCCTCCCCTTGACCATAATAGATCTGAGCCACTTCCAACGACCGTTTAAGAGCCTCCCCGATTTTAATATTGAACCAGAACTCAATACTATAGGACAGAAAATTAATCGCGAATAAAAAAAGCAGGATCGTCGGCACCAGAGACAATCCGACAAACGCCGCCACGAGCTTGGTGCGCAGCCGGGAGCCGATGACCCCCTTACGCCGCTCGGAAAACAACTTGAACACATTACGGACAATGAGAAAAAGTAAAAGCAGGATTAAGATGATATTGATGCTGGTCAGACCGTACACCAGAATATTGGTGCCGATTGGCAGTTCGTTGCGGGAAGACAATTGACTGGCCAGCAGGGTAAAACCGATCGCAAATACACCGGCAATCAGCATCGCTATGCGCTCACGCCGGCGTTTCCGTAATTCCCGTTCATCGAGATATGATTTTTTCGACTTTTTTATCATGCCTTCACAAGCGTCGGGACTGCTGTTTTTTCACGATCACGAACAGATGAATCATCAATAGGAAAATCTTTGCTTGTACAACGGGGTTTCGATATCCCAGTACGAAACAAAGAAAAAGACATACTCCATATAAAAAGGCAGCCGGACTTTATCGATCTTTACTTTCACTTCCGCATAATAGGTATTGCCCTTGACCAGCGACGCAATCGGCGCCACGGCGATGCCGCTGAAATCGGCCATCGCTTTTTGCGCACTTTCAAAATCCGGCAGAATCACAGGATTGTCATTACCGTTGGTCGTAATGGTAAACGTTTTTTTAAGATTGTCATATTTGATGGTCCGGCGGATTTCTCTGCTGATCATGCTTTTGTCCCACACCACCGACCGCTCCCGATACACATCCACAACCAATGTAAAGACCGCAGGAACACCGGCCAGAATGGCCGACTCTGTTTCTGTCCGGAAAGCGTTTACCAGCCTTGCATACAACAGCACATTTTTAGAGTCGTTGGTGATCAGAAGATCCGTCAATCTTGGTTCGACCGCCGATTTCGCCGATGCGTACACAGTCAGCCACGGCGCGGTCAGCAAAAAACCGACCACCAGCGCGGCAAAAGCATATTTAATATATCTCATATCCCCCGTCTTTCCGATTGGGTATTCGATCGTCAACCTGGTCTAATGTTCTGCGGACAGTCCATTCACGCCGTATTTGTAAAAAACGGCGCTTGGCGACCCGCAGGCAAGCCATACTAGGTAACCTGTCGATAAAAATCAAGGTTAATTTGGAAATCGTCCGGTTGGCTAAAGGGGTTTGTTCAGATTTGAACCGCGTCGAGGATTCTGAAAGGCGGAATCTTGAGCGATTCGAATCGCTGGT
Source organism: Smithellaceae bacterium (assembly GCA_046484315.1). GTDB lineage: Bacteria > Desulfobacterota > Syntrophia > Syntrophales > Smithellaceae > UBA8904. The sequence continues at coordinate 16,674 of JAWOJC010000162.1, forward strand.
CTAACGGCTCACAACCGTCGCCAATCAGATCCCAGCAGTTTTCTTGTCGCATCAATTCACGCAAAAGCAGATTATTGAGCCGGTGCCCTGATTTGTATGCAACAAAATGCCCGATAATCGGCATACCCAACAGAAACAAATCACCGATCGCGTCAAGAATTTTGTGTTTTACGAATTCATCCTGCATACGCAGGCCTTCTTTATTGACCACTCTGGAATCATCCAGAATGATGACATTGTCCAGAGACCCTCCCAGGCCCAAACCTTTGGCCTGAAGATATTCCACCTCTTTTAGAAAGCCGAATGTTCGCGCATGGCAGATTTCATTTTGATAATTTTCATCGCTAAACGTCATACTGCAGCACTGCCGTCCGATCGCCCCGTGCGCAAAATCGATTTCGTAGCTGATTTTGAACTCATCCGACGGCAGAAACATCGCACTGGTATCCCCGTCCTTTACGGAGACGGGTTTTCTGATCACCAGCATTTTTTTGGATTTTCCCTGGGTTCGCGTGCCTACCGCCTTCAGCAGATCGACAAATGGATGCGCACTGCCGTCCATGATCGGCACCTCGAAGGAATCGAGTTCAATGATCGCGTTATCAAGGCCCATCCCGCCGAAGGCGGAAAGAATATGTTCAACCGTGGATACTGTGACCCCGTTTGTTCCCAGAGACGTGGCTAAAGTCGTATCACAAACCTGTCTGTAATCAGCGGGAATCGCGGCGGCTGCGGGCAAATCCTTCCGTATAAAAACCACACCCGTGTCCACAGGCGCAGGCAAGATGGTCATATTGACTTTGCGCCCCGTATGCAAACCGATACTGGCGCAATGAATTTCTTTTTTTAATGTTCTTTGTAAATGCATATTCCAACCCGAACGATAAAGTAGACGTAATTACAGCAAAAAACATACCAAGGCATAAACGAGTGCCCATCGATTTTTTTGTTAAGTTATTACATGAGTTTGCAATACAAATTCAGACACATCTTTTGAGGACGGCGTTTAAAGTGTGTCAAATGCAACACACATCAACAACATATGGAAAACACAGAAGCAACGAAGGAACTAACGGTAATATCGTTCCTTTTCGCTGTAAATACATCCGCAATAAGGCTGACGATACATTTCCAGTTCTTTTGAAATCTTTACCCCTTCATCCCATCCCTGCCGGAAATCGTTATAGTAAAAATCGATACCGAGCCTGCGCCCCAGAGCTTCGCCGATTTCCTTGATTAAATCATGCTTCTGGTACTTGCTGTACAGAAGCGTCGTCGTAAATGCGTCATATTTTTCCTGAAGCGCCGTATTAGCCGTGTATGCCAGACGGCTTTGCAGGCAATAAACGCAACGATCCTCCCCACGGGGCGCGACTTCACGCAGAAATTCCTCCATCGGATAACCGGCAGGCCAGATCATGCTCAGAAATATTTTTTCCGCGTAGTCCTGAAGCGTCTGCTTCCTGCGTTTGAACTCCATATAGGGGTGAATGTTGGGGTTGTAATACAAGCCGGTGACATCACAACCCCGGGTCCGGAGCTCCTTGAGCGGATAAATCGAGCAGGGTCCGCAACATATGTGCATCAGCATTTTCATGACACTAAAAAAGCTCCTTTTGATCTCCCTGCGCCTTCAGGCCGAAGTGCTCATAGGCCCGCAGGCAGGCAACTCTGCCGCGGGCGGTTCGCTGCATATAGCCTTCCTGGATCAGATAGGGTTCATAAACATCTTCAATGGTTCCCCTCTCTTCGCCAATGGCCGCGGCGAGACTTTCCACGCCCACCGGTCCACCGTTGAATTTTTCAATGAGGGACAAAAGCAGCCTGCGGTCCATTTGATCAAACCCTTTTTGATCCACCTCGAAAGCGTCCAGCGCTTCACGCGCGATGCACCCGTCAATGGTTCCGTCTCCTTTAACTTCCGCGTAGTCGCGCACACGCTTGAGCAGCCGGTTGGCGATACGAGGCGTGCCGCGCGCGCGTCTGGCCAGTTCGCCTGCGCCGTCGGCAGTCAGTTTGACGCCCAGAATCGTAGCGGAGCGCTGAATAATCACAGACAGTTCTTCCGGCGTATAAAATTCAAGGCGGAAATGCATTCCGAAACGGTCACGCAGCGGCGACGTCAGTGAACCGGCGCGCGTGGTCGCACCCACCAGCGTAAACTTGGGAATGTCCAGTTTCATGGAGCGCGCGGACGGCCCCTGGCCTATGAGAATATCAATATGAAAATCCTCCATGGCCGGGTACAGGATTTCCTCAACCACATGAGAAAGTCTGTGGATTTCGTCGATAAACAGAATTTCATGCTCATGCATGTTGGTCAGGATGGCAGCCAGATCTCCCGGCCGCTCAATCACCGGACCGGAGGTGACCTTGATCTCCACGCCCATTTCCCTGGCGATGATATAGGCCAGTGTCGTTTTTCCCAGGCCGGGCGGGCCGTATAAAAGAACATGGTCCAGGGATTCGCGCCGCTTTCTGGCCGCTTCGATAAAAATCGCCAGATTGCTTTTGACCTTTTCCTGGCCGATATAGTCGGTCAATCTGGACGGCCGCAACGTCGCCTCCAGGGGATTTTCCTCTTCAGTACAGAGCGGATCGATCAGCGGATTTTTAATATGGACATCCATGGTTCGCCTTTTGACTTGTTATGGAACCGTTTAGCCTGCCAGAATTCTCAGCGTTTGCTTGAGCAGTTCATCCATGGCCGGCTCCGTCTCGCTCTGAGACGCAACTTTGTCAATTGCAGCCTTGGCCGTACCCGGTTTATACCCCAAATTCACAAGCGCGGACAGCACATCTTCGTGGACCATTTCCCGCAGGTTTCGCCCCGGATCCACGGCAGACACATTGTCCTGGGACATTTTTTTAATCACTTTTTCCCGAAGCTCCAAAATGAGACGTTCGGCCATTTTTTTGCCGACACCGGGCGTACAGACGAGCTTCGCCACATCGCCGCCGGAAATCGCGCGCAGCAGATCATCAACGGAAATGCCCGACAGAATGCTCAGGGCAATTTTCGGCCCGATACCGCTGACCGAAATCAACATCTGAAAAAGATCCCTTTCTTCGCCTGTGTAAAAACCGAAAAGATGGATCGCGTCTTCTTTCACATGGGTGTGAATATGCAGGGTCACCGCCTGCCCCTCTTCGGGCAGTTCATAAAACGTGGTTACCGGAATAAAAACACGGTACCCCACCCCTTGCGTGTCGACAACAATATGAGAAATTCCTTTATGGGCAATGCGTCCCGACAGCAGGGCAATCATCAGATGGGTTGCTCCTTTTGAAAATTGGCATGGCAGACAGCGGCGGCCAGCGCGTCGGCCGCGTCCGCGGGCGGCAGCAAATCAAGCTTTAAAATCGCTTTGACCATCGTCTGCACCTGTTTTTTTTCAGCGCGGCCATAACCAACGACGGCCTTCTTGACTTCCAGCGGGGAGTATTCAATCACGGGCACCTGATGCTGCGCGCAGGTGAAGATAACCACACCGCGCACCTGCGCCAGCCGGATCAGCGAACGAACATTCTTGCCGTAGAAAATATTTTCCAGCGCGACGGCCCCGGGATTGGCGACGGCAATGATCGACGAAAGTTCCTGATGAATGAACACCAGCACCTCCGAAAGCAATGAGGCTTTGCGCGGCTTGATTTCACCGTGATTCACGTGGCGCAAATAATTGCCGCTCCTGTCGATCACGCCCCAACCCGTGGTGATGCTTCCGGGATCAATGCCTAAAATATGCAAAATTCAGCCTTCATGAAATGCGCCGCAAACCTTAGCTCAACTTTTCCATCACATCATCATCTATATCGAAATTGGAATAGACGTTTTGGACATCGTCGTTATCTTCGAGCTTTTCCATCATCTTGAGCATGGATTCGGCCTTGGCCAACTCCAGCTTCACCGTATTGGAAGGAATCATGCTGATGCGTGCCTCAAGACGTTTGATCCCTTTTTCGTCAATCGCCTTTTTAACCCCTTCAAAAGCCGCCACCTCGGTGATCACCTCATATTCGCCGTCTTCCGCCTTGACATCTTCGGCGCCGGCGTCGAGCGCCAGTTCCATCAATTCATCTTCACCGATGATTTTTTTGTCAATAACAATACTTCCTTTTTTCGCGAACATCCAGGCCACGCATCCGTTCTCCCCAAGATTGCCTCCGTGCTTGGAAAAGATATGGCGAATTTCCGCCACGGTCCGGTTTTTATTATCCGTCATCACATCGACGATCACCGCCGCGCCGCCGGGACCATAACCCTCATAGGTAATTTCTTCAAAATTGGCGCCGCCTTCACCACTGCCAATCCCTTTTTTGATAGCCCTTTCGATATTGTCCTTGGGCATATTTTCATCTTTAGCCGCCATCACCGCCTGCCGCAGGCGGGCGTTACCCTCTACATCGCCGCCGCCGAGGCGCGCCGCTAAAGTGATTTCTTTGATGATCTTGGTAAATATTTTCCCGCGTTTGGCGTCAATCGCCCCTTTTTTTCTTTTAATGGTGCTCCATTTAGAATGGCCGGACATGTTGTCTTTCTCCTCAAAAAAAGATGATGGTGTATATTTTTTTGCCTCATAGCATAAGGCAATAAGCTTGTAAAGTTAATTACATCGTCACTGCCTCGTCAGGCGGGCCAGAGACGCGGGAAAAAAATTTTGACAAGTGTCCACAGCTTGCGTATGTTTTGTCACAGCAGCGTTTATTCGACTGAAAAAGGAGCATCCCATGAAATCATACCGTGAAGAACTCTGGTTTAATATTCCCGGACGAAGAGACTTTATCAATATTACAGGGCAGGTTAACGAAGTTCTGAAAAAAAGCGGCGTACAGGAGGGCCTCGCGCTCATCAACGCCATGCACATAACCGCCTCCGTGTTTATCAACGACGATGAATCCGGTCTGCATCGGGATTATGAAGACTGGCTGGAAAAACTCGCACCGCACGAACCCGTATCCTTCTATCGCCACAACCGCACAGGAGAAGACAATGGTGACGCGCATCTGAAGCGTCAGATCATGGGACGTGAAGTTGTCGTCGCCATCACCAAAGGCAAACTGGATTTCGGCCCCTGGGAACAGATCTTTTACGGCGAGTTCGACGGTGGCAGAAAAAAACGCGTTTTAGTCAAAATCATCGGGGAGTGACGCGCGAAGCACATCAGACTGAGCCTGCCTGACAGGCAGAAAACGGCCGGGATAAACCCTGAATCATTGCGCTTCAGGGCTTATCCATTCTGACCACATTCGGAACGCCTTTGACGCCCGTGTAGAACACAATCAATTTGACCGGTGCGGTTCCTTTATTAAAACCGTTATGGGGCGTATCCACCACCTCGATGATCGCGTCACCTTCCTTAAAGTCGAGCGTTTTTCCATCCGCCAAACGCACTGTCAACGTTCCGGAAAGCATATAGGCATAAACCGGAACGGGATGCTGATGCCATCCTGTCTCGGCGCCCGGCGCGATGGTCACTTCCATAACCGTGATTTTTCCCTCGCCGTTTTTCGGATACCTCACAGGCTGCCCGTTTGAGGTTGTTTCCGAAGCCACAATCACCCTGCCCGAAACGCCCGTGTCATACTCCGCCGCAACAGCCGGGAAAACCGCCAAAAACAAAAAACACAAACAACCCCAAAAATACCTTTTCATAAATCCATCCACTGTTTTTTTGCCATGAGCTATGAGCCATCCCCCCGCCTTAAACTTCACAGCGACTCCAGCGTCTTTCGTGCTTCATCCGCACCGGAAAAATCCCGATTCAAACGGAGCGCTTCCGATAGCTCTTGAATGGCCAGATCACGATTACCGTTTTTATAGTAGGCCATGCCCAAATGATAGCGCGTTACCGGATGCCTCGGATTATTTTCAACAGATTCCTTGAGATAGTTGATCGCCATCGTAAAAATATTTTTCTTGTAGTAAATCCAGCCCAGGGTGTCCGAAATGTGAGGATCATCAGGCATCAGCTCTTTGGCTTTTTGGGCCAGATTCAAAGCCACATCAATATTGCCGCCCTGTTCCGCATAAAGATAGGCCAGATTGTTGGCGGCAGGCACAAAGGCGGGATTAATCTTGAGAGCCTTTTCATAATACTCCTGGGCTTTTTTATAGTTCTTTTCGCTTTCATGAATCAAACCCAGCGACATGTAGGGCGAAAGCGTCTGAGGCGCCTTTTCAATCGCTGTTTCATATTGCTTTTTGGCTTTATCCGTCATCTTCTGGCGCATATAGAAACCCGCCAGCGCGACATGCAGCGCCGGCACATTCGGATTCAAATCAACGGCCTTTTTGAAATTCGCTTCCGCCTCATTGATCTCCAGGCGCGCCTCACGAACATTGCCCATCATGTTATAAAAGAAGGGATTATCCGGCGACAGCTTCATCTGGCGCTCCAGCCGTTCAATGGCCATGTCAAAGGCCTTGCGGTTCATGTAAACCGCAATGATATACTGGATCGGCTCCACGTAGGACACTTGCAGAGCAGATGCCTTTTCAAATTTCTCCAGGGCCGCATCCTCCTGTTTTTGCGTCAGCAAAACTTTGCCCAACTGGGTATAGCCCAGAGGATTTTCAGGCGCGATACGGATGGCCTCTTCAAACGCCCGGGTGGATGCCGACGCGTCGCTATTGGCCATGTAGGCGTTGCCCAGAAGAATATAAGCCCTGAAATTTCCAGTATCGTCTTTTAAAAGGCCGTTCAGATCGGTGATGGCCTGCTGTGCGTTGCCTTCCCTCAAATGAATTTCACTCAAAGCCAGCTTGGGCTCACTCCATCTGGGACTTAGCTTAATCGCGTCGGCAAACGCGGCCTTGGCCTGACCGCCGTCTCCTGTTCCCGCGTGAGCCAGCGCGCTGAAAAAATGCGCCTGTGCCAGTTGCGGATTATCCTTAATGAGACCTTGAAAAACATTTTGCGCCGGTTGGTATTCATTTCTGGCCAGCAGGATTCGTCCCTGCAACAGCAGGCCCTCCTGGTTTTTGGCGTTGAGTTTCAGAATGCTATCCGTGTATTTGAGCGCTTCATCTAATTTTCGCTCTGAGATGTAGAATTCCGCCAGTCGGACCCGCGCGGAAATGCCCTTGGCATCTTTTTTCGTAGCATCGACGAAAGCCGCTTCAGCCTTATCTTTTTTCTGCCAGGCCATATAAAAATTCCCGAGCGCGATGAGCGGCATGACGTCCTTCGGTGACACGGCAACCGCCTGAAGAAACTGTTTCTCCGCGTCTTCCATGCGATTCGCCAACCCGTAGAAACTGCCCAGCTTCAAATAAGCTTCCGCACTGTCCGGCGCGGTCGTGACCGCCTGGAGAAATGCCTTCTCGGCCAGATCCATCCGGCGGGTGCGCAGATAAAATTCCGCCAGCGCCAATCTGGCCCTGATCGCCTTCCCATCCGCGTCGATTGCCGACTTAAACATCGCTTCGGCGGAATTCAAATCCTGCTTCATAATATAAAGGTTAGCCAAAAGCAGATATGCTTCCGTTTTCTTTTCGCCGAACGCCGCTTTTTTACCTTCGGCTATCGCCGCATCCAGATTTTTTTCTCTGAGGTGGATATTGCTCATCAACATATGGCCTTGCGAGTTGGCGTCGTCCGCTTCCAGAATCGACTGAGCCTGCTCTCTGGCTTTTTGGACATCACCGGATAAAAGGTAGAGCACCCCCAGGTGATGCCGTGCCTCAAGCAATTGCGGATCCAGCGCGACGGCTTGAGAAAACATCGCGTAAGCCTCACGAACCATCCCCGTTTTTAAGTAAGACAAGCCCAGTTTAAAATGCGCCTGCGCGTTTTGAGGATTGAGCTTGATGACATTGCGGTATTCAATGGCGGCCTCTCTGTATTGATCCTTCTGGAAATAACTTTCCGCCTTTTTAAGATGCCGCTCCATCTTCGCTTCCTTGGAACATCCGGTAAGCCCCGCGGCCATCAGGACAAGGAAGACACAAGCCAGCATCAAATAAAGCTTCTTGGGTGAGCAATTCATTATAGATCTCCTTATTATACGGTTAATGATGAGCAGAATGCAGCAGCAGCATATAGAGAATTTCCCTGTTTTTCAAGAATAATCCCGAGCAACAAAAAAAATCGGCCTCCCGGCGCTTCGGTCCGTCTAAAGTAAAAGATCTCGACAGTTTGCCTTTTTTTTATAATTGACGTTGCTTGACTTCCCCGAAAAAAACAGCTAAGAGAATACTTCACAACCGGCATGTCATTAACATATCCCATTAACTTGCAATATTTGAGTTAATTCCCAAGGAGAGAACACAGCATGAACAAATGGCTTACGTATATATTCGGCGCTGCGCTTGCGCTGGTGATCGCCGCATGGATGCCGGGTCTTGCCGCAAGCGCCTTTGCAGCCCCCCCCGCCCCGTCAGCCGGGGTCTCGGCAGATAATGACCAATATATCATCGGGTCCGAGGATATTCTCAACATCTTCGTCTGGAAGGAAGAAGCCGTCACCAAAACGGTGCCTGTACGAATAGACGGCAAAATCTCATTGCCGCTTGTGGACGACATCCAGGCCGCCGGCCTGACCCCGTTGCAGCTCAAAAACATCATCACGGAAAAGCTCAAAAACTATTTTGAAAACCCGACCGTGACGGTTACCGTTCTTGAGGCCAACAGCTATAAAATCTTTATTACCGGTGAAGTCAAAAGTCCCGGAGTGATGCGCATACGCAGCGAAACGAGCCTGCTGAAAGTCATTACCGCCGTCGGCGGATTCACCGAATGGGCCAACAAGCGGAAAATCTTAATTATCACCACGGATGACAAAGGCAAAGAAAAGCGAACCACTGTCAACTACAATCGGATTATCGACGGCGATGATCCGGACCCGATCATTAATCGCGGCGACACAATTGTTGTCCGGTAACCGCCGCGGGCTTCACTATCCTAAAATCATGAGGTCATAAATGAAAAAGACAGCCTGTTGTATGCTTGCCGCGGTTGTTCTGAGTTTTACGCAGTTGCCTGCCGCTTACGGTGCCGATTGGCTTAAACAGATTCATCCATACATCAGCGTCAAGGGGGAATATAGCGACAACATCAACCTCCGCCCCGAAGGCGATGACAAAAAAGGCGATTTTTACACAACCATTTCACCGGGCGTCCGGTTTTCCAACATGGATGCCAAATCAGGCATCACCCTCAATGCCAACGCGGGTGTCGTCATGTATTCGAAATACGACAATTTAAACTACATCAGCGGCAATGTATTATTCGATTCAAAATATCTCACCCGTTCGGGTTTGAATTTTTATTTAAGAAACAGCTTCACCCGTTCGGACGATCCGCGCGAAAGAGAATATTTGACAACGGATGATGACAACAAGCGCTACCTCGCCAGGCAAACACAGCGGGCTGTCTACTGGCGCAACGTTGTCGAACCGACCGTTGAATACCAGTTCGGACCTGAAAACCGTATCGGCGTTAAATACCGCAACAATGTTTACCAAAACGAAGGCCCAGAC
>JAWOJC010000255.1:0-4012 GCA_046484315.1 Smithellaceae bacterium
ACAAATAAATCCGTGTTCAATTCTAATGCATGTCATAAACAATCACCAAATAACCGGGGCAGAGGCGGGGCGTGTACCCTTACACGTTAATCTATGAGCCGTCTTAAGCCGTCACAGAATCCTGGTGCGCTTACCCCTTTAAAATAAAGATAACGTATAAAGCGATGAATTCGAGCGACGCAGTCGCCTCGATTTCATCGCGGGTTGAACAAGCCTGCTTCACCCGGATGATGACCATGCGATTTAAACGGAGAATAAAGAAGTCCGAAGAGACGAGAAAAGGAAGAGATTTTTGAATCCAAAAGCCGGATGACGCAGATGATCCTCATCCGGCTCCTTTATTAAACCAGTAATCCGCGACAAAACAAAAATCTGGAGTCCAGATAAAAGGAAGAAAACGGGCAAAAGACAACACTTCCCCGTTAAGGCCGAAAACAGCCTTTGAAAAACACCCGTCAGCGATAAACAATCCTCCCGCAAGATCCTTGATGCCATCAAGGCCCCCTCGACGCTTTCAGAATTGCTGAGACAACCAGAAGCTCGCCGCAGCATTTACAGCGCATCTGCCTGTCGCGGGGTTTAAAAACAATCGCCAGGAAAGCCGCTTGTTCCTTTTGAGCAATCGATTTGAGGATCAGCCACTTGAGCTGTTTTTGCAAATGACGCTGATTGGCGCCCATGAGGCCGAAGTAGCGGATTTTGACAAAACCTTTGGGCAGGACATGCTGCAAATAGCGCCGGAGAAGCTCCATGACCTCAAGACGGCAAGACTTTCTTTTTTTTGTTTCATTATCCTTGTATCGAAAAGAAACCGTCGCATCGTCATGGAGCGTCACGTTGCGCTGATCCGTCATCGCCGTTCGATAGACGTAGGGTGCGACATATTGAATCACCTCTCGTCCATAGCCCGAAGGCGTGCAGTGAACCACCCAGTCCCGATGCCATACCGAATCCGGAACTTGCGCATAGAGGTCCGGATGCTTCTTCAGCGCCTGCTGAAACAACGATTTGAACCGAAGTCCCAGTGGCTTTACATGAAGCAGAAACCCCTTGTTTTTGATCTTGATCCAGTTTTTGCGATTTCGAGATAACCCGACGCCGGGGACAATGTAATGGATATGCGGATGATAGAACAAGGCCGACGTCCAGGTTTGCAAAACGCCGAAGAAACCGATGTCCCCGCCGACAAAGCGTTTGTTTGAAGCAACCTCTTTAAGCGCCTGCGCGGACGCCTCAAAGAAGAGCCCATAGCAAAGCATCTGGTGTGACCGGAACAAGAAGCGAAAAGTATCCGGCAAGGTAAAGGTCACAAAGAAATAGGGAACGGGCAGCAGCCGGTCAAATTGTTTTTTCAGCCAGCCTTCGGTTTTATCCCCTCCGCACCGGGGACAGTGGCGGTTGTTGCACGAATGATAAGCGTACTGTTGGGCTTTACACCTGGGGCAATCATAGCGTTTCCCGCCCATGATCTGGGTTCGGCAAGACAGAATATCCCCGATCGCCTTGCGGTGGGCAGGCGGCATAGCTTCGGCATACCGGGAGACATACTCCTCCCCGAACATCTGAAACAACCCGGAGAGGCGCACGTTAGAGGACGCCACTCATGATGTCGTTAATCGTTGAAATCGCCAATACCTGGGCCTGGGGCGTCAGATGCGTATATTTTGCCGTGGTTTTGGGCGAGGTGTGCCCCAGGTATTCCTGAATCAGCCGCAAATGAACGCCGGCTTCCAGAAGATGCGTGGCATAGGAATGCCGCAACGTCTGGCAGTGGACCCATTTTTGAATGCCGAGTTCCTTCACAACCAGCCTCAGGACATTTTGCACCGATTGCAGCGGCATCGGCCGCAGGGCGCAAGACGAGCGGTTTTCACCCCGTCCCGGCGCGGGGAAAATCAAACAGGGGTGCCGGTGCGTAAGCCAGTGCTTCCTCAGAACATCCAAAGTGGCCTGAGGCAGAGGAACAAACCGGTCTTTCTTTCCCTTTCCCGCCCGGACGTGGACCAGCATCCTGGACGAATCAATATCCCCGATCTGCAGATGAAGTCCTTCCGACAGGCGCAGGCCCAAAGAGTACAGGGTAAACAGGAAGGCTTTCTGCCTCGGAACCCGGACATGCGACAAGATGAGCTTGACCTCTTCCCGGGACAAGACATCAGGCAGTCGTCTTTCTTTTTGCGGTTTGATGAATTTAAGGGTTTTCCAGTCGGCATGTTCAAGGATGTGATGGTAGAAGAAGCGAAAAGCGCTGATGGCCTGTTTGAAGAACGATTCGGAATAATGTTTCTCATCCTTCATGGCAATCAGATAGCGACGAAGTTCTTCTTCATTGATTTTTTCGGGGGACTTGTTGTAGTATCGCTCAATCTTTTGTAAATGCTTTTCATAAATGTCGATGGTGCGATTGGATTTGCCGGTGAGCTTAAGGTCTTCGTAAAACGTTTGATAATAGTGTGTCATGGGGGTTCTCCTTTCAGGTCTTTGAGTTTTTTGTTGTTGACCTGAATCAAGGAGATACTTTTTAAGGGAAGAATAAAAGGTGATTTAACTGCCGTGCCCTGCACGGCTTCGTTCAACAAAATCAATACAGCCGATCGCTAACGCACAAAGTGATTTCGTCGTTATAAAAGAATATGAATAGATCAATCTCTATTAGTATCGTCGTTATTTTTTTCGCATTAACCGGCATTGTCGTGAATGCCGATGCCAATGATATTGAAAAAATGTTTATTGAGGCTGGTCTGATTGATGTAAGTTCCATTGATGCCACAATTCAAGTTGACCTGGTTAATTCAGACCCCCAAAAGAATTACTTCAGAGAGAACTTCTATGGTGGGCTCAATAAATGCTATTTAAGAAAAGACGTAGCCACAAAATTATCACAAGCACAAAAGTTTCTTAAGACCAATCATCCGGAGTTATCATTGCAAACACTTGATTGTGCGCGGCCAAGAAGCGTATCGGTCAAAATGTATGAGAAAATGAAAGGCACAAAGTACGAAAAATATGTCGCCAATCCCAAAACTGGTTCAATGCATAATTATGGCATTGCCGTTGATGTAACCATCGCAGATTCCTCTGGCAAAGAACTTGATATGGGGTTTTCTCCATTTCGTAAAAGTGACATTGAAATATACTGGCAATTTGCCAAAATGAAACTCGGTAAAAAACTTACAAAACAACAAAAGACAAACTTAATGCTTCTAGAAAATACTATGAAAAGCAGTGGCTTCATTCCGCTGAGTCATGAATGGTGGCACTTTGATGGCATGCCAAAAGATCAGGCAAGGAAGATGTACAAAATAATTGAATAGATTTTTAACAAGGCGCTACACCGGATCGCGGCCCCCTGGGCCGCGATCCGGTGAGCAAATAGATACACTCTTGTGGTGTTCCTGAATAGAAGATGAATAGTTGGACAGGAGTTTCGGGGATAAGCAGCCCAAAATAGCGCAAAGGCGCGCCAGTTAAGGTTCTAGCGGTTCGTTCGCTGTAAGACCCCACCGGTGTCCGCTATTACTATGCCACTTCAAACTGTTACGAACATTATAGGATGCCCCTCTGTCTCGCCTGTTTTTTTAAACTTGAAAGAATACCTATTAATCCAATAGCTAGCAACAGTAAGGTGGAAGGTTCTGGAATTGATGATACAGGCGGTTGTACTGGTAATAAACCAGCTGCAATTGCATCCGGCGATGAAGGAATCATGGGATCGCCAGTCATAGGAAATGATGTGATATCCTGAAAACCGAAAGAAGTATAAATAAGGTAAGGCGCTTTTGCCGGTCCATAAGCAGCTTCGTACCCGAAACCTGTAAGTGATTCGCCTAGAGGAATGCCGTGTTCATATGTGGTTGACCAGTAGAGCAATTTTTCGAAACTATATTCTTCAGATGTTAAATTGATGTAACCAAAAGGTGTGCCCCAATCATTTCCAATTTCGGCGACATTCAGAATTGTATGTGTCCAAAGATCTGGGGATTTAATATTGAGCATGTTTGCATCATCAAAA
>JAWOJC010000036.1:0-10240 GCA_046484315.1 Smithellaceae bacterium
GTGAGGGGGCATTATTGTAGTTGGTTACAAATCTCCCCTGACCCTCTTTTACCCTAAAGGGCACGCGATAAAAGAGGGGAACGCAGAAAGATGAAATTCGAGAACAGGTGTTAAATTGCAATAGTGCAGGTGGTTAATAACAGTTGCGCGAAGCGCGCCGATAGCCTATAGCCAAGAAGCTATAGCCTGCGCGAAGCGCATTTTTCCGGAGGTTTCCCTTGAGTAAAAGATTGTTCTTGTTGATGGTGCTGGTGTTGTTAATTGCGGTGCCGCATTTCGCGTCGGCGCAGTCATGGGAGCGTCTGAGCGCGGATCAAAAGACCAAAGCGCTCAATCAAATGACGCCCGAACAGCAGCAGGTTGTGCAGCAGACGCTGTCTAATTCCTCAGGTACGCTGACACCGGAAGCGCTGGAGACGATCAGGCAGTCACCGTCGTTTCAGGGCGTGCAGGTGGAAGACATTGTCAAAGGCAAGGAACTGCTCGACCGGAAAAACGGTGAGACGCCTCTACCGGGAGAAAATCAGGCCTGGGAAAACGGCTCGCAGCCGTCTGAGACCGACGCGATAGACGGTTTCGAAAAGATACCCGCTTATGAACCGCAACAGACGCTTTTTGACCGTGCCCGGCAGACGGGCAGGTATCAGAATATTCCGCTGGATCTCAAGCCTTTCGGTCACGATTTCTTCAGGGAGGCCGCCGTCCGCCTGATCACTGAACGCAAAGATATGCCTGTGTCTTCCCAGTATGTCATCGGCCCGGGTGATGAAGTAAAGATTCTGCTGTGGGGACGGATCAACGCGCAGTACGATCTGACGGTGGACCGCAACGGCCATATTACGATTCCCCAGATCGGGCCTCTGGCCGTGGCGGGGATGACGTATGACCAGATGTCCGCCCATGTGACGAAACAGGCCACGCAGATTGTCGGCGCAAACGTGGATATCGCGATGGGTTCGCTCAAATCGATTCCGGTTTTCGTTTTAGGCGACGTCAAAAGGCCGGGCGCTTATACGATCGGGTCTTTCGCGACCATTACCGACGCGCTTTTGATCGCCGGGGGGCCGTCGGAAATCGGTTCGCTGCGCAATGTTCAATTGAAAAGAAAAAATCAACTAATCGTGTCGTTTGACCTGTACAAACTTCTGCTTTCGGGCGACAAGTCCGATGATCGGGTTTTGCAGGCGGGCGATGTGGTCTTTGTGCCGGTGTCCGGGCCGCTGGTCGGCATTGCGGGCAATGTAAAGCGGCCGGCGATTTACGAATTAAAGGATAAGCGCGAACTGCAATACGTGATTGATCTGGCCGGCGGCATTATTCCCACGGCGGATACACAGCAGATTCAAATCGAGCGCATCGTCAAAAACGAAAAGCAGATCGTCGTTGATATTGACGACAAGCACCTGAGCCGCGCGCATACGGTCGGGCTTCAGGACGCGGATCTGGTTAAAATATTTTCGATTGTGGATGCGGATGTCAATGCCGTGTTCCTGCAGGGCCATGTTAAAAAACCCGGCAAGTATGAACTTAAACCCGGTATGCGGTTAGGCGATGTGATTCAGACAGTGGATGCGCTTCTGCCGGAACCGTACTTGAAATACGCGCTGGTCAAGCGATCCCACCCGCTTTTTGAAGAGCCGAAACTGATGCCGTTTCATCTGGGCAAGATGCTTGACGGCAGTGACCCTGCGGCCAACCTGGTGTTGATGCCTAAGGACGAAATCACGGTTTTCAGCGCCTGGTTTTTCAAGGACAAACCTTCCTTCTCCGTCGCAGGTGAGGTGCGCATGCCGGCGCGTTACGATCTGATCGGCAATTACCGGGTCAAAGACGCGCTTTTAGCCGCGGGGGGGCTGACCCGATACGCGTATACGGAAAAAGGGCAGATTCTGCGTGTGGACGACAACCGTCAATACCGTTTGATTCACTTTAATGTCGCAGACGCGCTCAAGGAAGTCGAGGCGGATAATATTCTGCTCCATGACGAGGATGTCATTACGGTCCGCGCGCTTTCGGAAGTGTTTCATGATCAAACCGTTTCGGTGGATGGCGCGGTATCCAAACCGGGCAGTTACCGGTTTGCCGGTCAAATGACGGTGAAGGATCTGATCTTTGTCGCGGGCAATGTTCTGGAGGCGGCCTATCTCGAAAACGCGGAAATTTCATCGATGGTTGTGGAGCAAGATCAGGCGGCGCGCATTGAGACACGCAATATCAATTTGCGCAAGGCCCTTGCGGGAGATCCCGCGCATAACATCGCTTTGAATCCCTACGACCGGATTTTTGTGCGGCAGATTTCCGATTGGCGGCGCGAACATTATGTTCAGGTGACAGGCCAGGTCCGTTTTCCGGGGCGATACATCGTCCGGAAAAACGAAAAGATTTCCTCCCTGATTGCGCGGGCAGGCGGATATGCCGACGACGCTTATCTGCGCGGCGCTGTCTTCACCCGCGAAAGGGTCCGCCAGGATCAGGCGCGCAGTCTTCAGGAAATCGCCAATCGGCTCGAACGGGACCTCCTCATTGAAGGGGCGGGCGATATTTCCACTTCAATGTCGTTAGAAGAGGTTCAGGCCAAAAAAGTAGAAGTCGAACACAAAAAAGCGCTGGTTGAAAAAATGAAAAGCGTCCAGGCCAAAGGCCGGATGACGATCCGGCTTTCGCACCTGCGGCTGCTCAAAGGCAGTGAATTCGATATCGAACTTGAAGACGGAGACGCGCTGTTCATTCCCGAACGCAGTTCGGTGGTGAGCGTGATGGGCGCCGTGATGGGGCAGGGATCCTATGTGTTTTCCGAAAGGGCCGATTACCTGGATTATGTGAATATGAGCGGCGGGTTTTCCGATTACGCGGATGCCAGAAACGTGTTTATTCTCAAGGTGGACGGAAGCGCGCGAAAAGCCTATCGGGGCTTGATCAAGTGGAATGACAAGAATGAGCGGTTGGAAATGTCCTCCTTTTCTGATATAGAGGAACACTACATTGAACCGGGTGATATTATTGTGGTTCCCGAAAAATTCGGCCGGATCGCCTGGCTTCGTGAAGTTCGCGACATTACGCAGATTCTCATGAATACGGCCGTGGTGGCCGGTGTGGTCATCAAGTTATTCTAAACGCAAACCGATATACGGGTAACCGTTTATCACATGGATTTTGTTCAATCAGTTTTTTATTTCACAGGAGGCTTGAGCATGAAGAAAATGATGGGGGTTGTTCTTGTTTTGCTGCTGCTGGTAACTGCAATGCCGATGGTCGCTTTCAGTGCGGAGGAAACTAAAAAGCCGCAGACGGCGGGAGCCGCCGCAGCAGGGGACGCAACCGGCTCGCAGATGTCAACCGGCATGAAAGTGGGCAGTATTGTGATCGGAGCGGTCGTTATTGCGGGGGCCTTGATTCTGATTCTCAGCGGTCCCGGCGATTCCGCGACACCGATTTATCATTAATAAGGCGAGTTCTAACCCGCACAGGCCGGTTGGTTTCGGCCTGTGGCCGACACCGCATGTGCTGCATTGAGCTGTCGGCGTCATACCTGATCGCAGGTTTGTCTCGTGTTGATCGTCCGGGGCCGATGCCCCTTTTAGCAAGGAGGGTTTGCGATGAAAAAGACGTTCAGTGTTCTACTGGCGATTGTTTTCCTTTTTTGTTTTTCTTCCACCTCCGCTTTCAGCCAGGGGGCTTCCAGCGGCACCGAGACGAGAATCGAATCCAAAATTGAATCCAAAGTTGAAACAGCCGGCGCTACGTCTGCCGGCGCGGCGGGGGGTAAGGGCATGTCTTCCGGCATGAAAACCGGAACGATCATTGTCAGTGTCGTTGTTGTCGCCGTTGCGGCCGCATTGCTGCTTGGATCCGGCGGTGGCGGCTCCGACGCGGCTGTGCCGCCTTCCTACCACTGAATCAGGAAATCATGATGGGCTTGTCCGTCAAAATATGCCTCGCGGGCCTGTTGCTGCTGCTTTGCGCAAGCGGCCCGGTTTTCGGGCAAACCGCCAAAGAGCGCGACGAAAAAGACGCGATTCTGACGGCGGCTGAAAACGCCTTCAAATTCATGCGCCAGAAAAACTATGCGGCCATATGGGATTCGCTGTCGGCCTCTTCTCGAAAGACGATTATCGGCGATGTGATGAGCGCGTCCAAAAAAGCCGGCGTCACCTACACCGCCGAGGCGCTCTACGGGGATTTCGAAACGGGCGGGCCCAACGCCGCAGCTTACTGGAACAGTGTGCTGACGCACTTCGATCCCGACATGGCGCTGGAAGAATCAAAATGGGCGATGGGGGAGATCTCCGCGCGGGAAGCCCAAATTGTTGTCCTGTATAGAAAATCCGAAAAGCCGGCCGTGTTGAAAATGTTTAAGGAAAACGGCGCCTGGAAATTCGGCCTGAAGGAAAGCTTCGGCGCCCGCAGCATTAGTCCGTTTTAAGAAAGCAGCTCGTAGCTCATAGCTCGTAGCAAACACCTTACACCTCATCCGGCATGCGCCGGACTCACGCACCTCACTTCTAGAACATGTATACGGCTTCCAGGCCGAAGTAATGGTTTCTCTGGTCGGCGCCGGGCGCGTTTCGATGATTGGTGATGTTTTCAAATGTGTACCGGCCGGTCACACGCAGTTGTTCGATGAAACGGTAATCCAGTTCAACGAAAAACTGATCTTTATTTTGCACGCTTTCCCTGCGGGTTTGCACACCGCTTCTTTCACGGTCAAACCCGATCTTATACCCCGCCTTTGTAAAATCCTGAGACCATTCCAAAAAGATATCTTCCGCGTCCGTTCCTGCATGATGTCCAAAAACCCTTCCCTCATAGCGCATGGGATACCAGGCGTGGTCGTACCATGCCCCGGGTACGCTGTACGGCGACATAATGGCGTATTCCGCGCGCAGGACCGTGTTGTCCAACCCGAATAGCCGGTAAAGCGCGAAACCGGTGACGTAGGCCCGCCGGTCCGGCGGATAGCCTGAATCCTCGGCGCCCACTTCCAGATAGACCTTCACCGCGTCCACCACCTTGAGGTACTTCGAAAGCTCAGGTAGGGTCAACGCGATATCTACGGAAACCTGCTGATTGGAATCGACCTTTTCCCGATCATGGTTATCATTGCTGTAGAGCGTTTTGAAAATTTCCGAAATGGTCATGTCTCTGCGGCCGGGGCCGCCGAATTGCACGAGGTGCGAGGCGCCTATTTCCACGAAGCGGTGCGGCTTGAGATTCAGCCGCAGGCCGTATAGAAACGGGTTGGCCAGTTCGCGGCCGCTCCGCTCGTCATTGAGCTGAGAAAAAATCAGGTTGAACTGGACCGGACCGAGCAGTCCCAACCACCAGGGCAGCACGGCCGGTTCGGGATTCGACAGTTTGATCATGTCAAACGGATGGGCGTTGTTTGTCATCAGAAGCGTGCCGTGATAGCCGGGGCCCCACCAAAGCGCGTCGCGTCCCACCAGAAGCTCCAGCGGCCCTGCGGTGGCTTTGGCATACCCTTTGTTCAGGCGAAGAGTGCTGCGCGTGTTTTCTTCGGTGCCGAAATACTGATTATAGATGAACGCAGGTTCCACATACGCGCTGAAATAGCGCCAGAGCGTCGCGTGGCTCTGGGTGCGGATCACCGCGTTGTGCCCCCGTGTCATTTCGATGCCGTCCTGGTTGAACTGGGAGAAAGAACCATCGATATAGGCGTAAGATACGCGCGCCGTATCGACGGGTTTGAAAGCCCACGCATGCGATGCTTCCGGATCGGATGCGGCGGCAACTTCCATGGCGAAAGATTTCGAAAAGTAGACCGCGTCCCGGCAGGCTGCGCTCTCAAGTGAGGCTTGTTCACAGTGTTGCAACACTTGCGCGATTTGTCGGCCCGCCTCTTTCCGGGTCACCGGGCGCAGGGACGACAGCTGCCCTGAAACCAGCCCCTGTGCTCCCCAGCGATCAAGGCTGCTATAGATGGGATGATCCAGAGGCACGTTGACGGAGGAGGCGGCGGCGAGTGTTCTGCCGGTGTTCGTAAAAATCAAAAGAAGTACCAACAGTGTGAGGGCTGAGGCAAGGCGACGTTTCTTCATCAAGACGGCTCCGCTTTTTGGCAGAGACTATAGAAAGCATTGTGTGGTTGTGTCAAGCCAAATCAGGTTTTTTCGCCGAAAGGGGCATCGCAGTTGAAATCGGGTGTCAGATCGCGGTCGCTGACTTCCTGAATGAAAAGATTCTCCAGACCTGAATCCAGCGCGAAGTCGACCATGTCCTGATACTCGGCGGGTGTTAACCTGCGGCCCAGTTGCGGATGATTTTTAACCTTGGGCATGGGCGTATATTGCGACATCAGGCTTACCGGAATGCGGGGGGAAATATCACGGATCATCCTGAGCGCTTCGCGCGAACTGTCAAGACGCCCCGGCAACACCAGATGCCGGACAATGATGCCGCGTCTGGCAATGCCTTCGCTGTCCGTTTCCAGCTCGTCGCCGACCTGGCGGACCATTTCCCGGATGGATTCCAGCGCTAATCCCGGGTATCCGGGCGCGTCGGAAAAAAGCAGCGCGTCTGGCTCGAGGCCGTATTTGAAATCCGGCAGGTAAATATCCACCATGCCGTCGAACATGCGGACAATGTTTGGGCTTTCGTAGCCGCCGCAATTGTAAACAAACGGAACCGTCAGCCCCAGCGCGCGCGCCAGACACAGCGCCTCTAAAATCAGCGGGGCCTGCGGCGTCGGCGTGACCGGCTCGACATTGTGGCAGCCGCTTTTCTGCAGATCGAGCATAACTTTGGCCATTTCCAGCACGGTCAGATGGCGGCCTTCACTGTGATGGGAAATCTGATGATTCTGGCAAAAGAGGCAGCCCAGATTGCACGATGATAAAAAAATGGTTCCGGCCCCGCGTGTGCCGGACAGAGGCGGCTCCTCGCCGTGGTGCGAAAGCGCGCAATCCATGACGATGTCGGCAGGCAGCCGGCAATAGCCGTATTCGCCTTTTGTGCGATCCACCCGGCAGGCGCGCGGACAAAGCGTGCAGTTTGTGTAAATGTCCAGAAGTTCCTGAATAATCATTTTAATACCTCAGGCGATGGGGTATGGCTCATAGCTCATAGCTATCCCCCCACGCCTAACTCCTCACGCCTCACAGCTTCTCAACCACATCCCGGATTTTACCGGATTCTATCAGTTCGAGAAAATCTTCGCCCAGGGGGGATGCCAGTTCAACTGCCTGATTCCATTTACGGATTCTTTGTGCCGGGTCGTCGACGTAGGTTAAAAAATCGTCGCGGTCCGGCACTTTGCCGTCCGGCAGTTTGTCAATAAAGCTCGGGGCCGGAAAGACCATGACCGTGTTGCGGAGGGTTTCTTCGTCAGGTGTGCGGCGTTTGATTTTTTTATCCAGCCAGCCGGGGATGATCCGTTCGTCATGATGGAAAAAAAGCACCAGATCATCTTCTTTGGCTGCCAGCGGTTGCGACAGGTGATAATCAATCAGCCCGCCGTCGCGATAAACGCCGCGTGGCGCGCCGTAAATATTTTTCACCCCGGCCACCACCAGCGGAATCGCGCCGGAAGCCATAACCGCGAATTTGAAGTTCGCTTCGTTGATTTTAACATAGCGTCCTCGGTAGCGCGGATGCAGGCAGAAGGGCGGCGGTTTGGAACCGTCATAGAAAACCACGCGTTCGGCAAAGGCAAAAATGCTGTTGCGGCTGAAAAAATTTGCGACGAAACAGGCGGCCAGGGCGGTTTTCTGCAGCCACAGGGTATCGGACGCCACCGGACCGCGTCCGCGGGCGGTAATCACAGACAGGCGGTAGCGCTTGTTGGCCAGTGCAAAAGGCAGGGCGTCATCTTCGATATATTCGTTCATGATGCGCGTGAATTTTTCCAGAATGGTGGCGGGCGTGTCTTCGCGGGTGTAGCCGATGTTGATGTAAGCGTTTTGGAATTTGCGGTAGGCTTCGCCTGCCTGCGGCTGGAGCCATGCGGCAAAGCGCCACGCGCCGGCGGACGAGCCGACCAGATGGACGAATTTTTTCTTTCCCAGAAGGCCGCCGTCCAGCAGCGTCAGGTCAAAACCGCTCGCAATCAGCCATCGGGGGCCCACCGCCGCGCCGTAATACGCGGAGACGGTATCTAAACTGAATCCGCCGTCCTGAATCATTTCATAGGCTTTTTTACCGGCTTTTATGCGAAGGCGACTCATAGAATTCCATTCGGGCAAAGAACCTTGACAGCTAAACTTTTGTCTTGTAAATATACTCCGAAGGTTCGTGTTCGAAGTTCCAGGGAAAACACCTTCTCCGGTCATGGGGCCGCGTCCGGTGTGAGGCGGCTTTAATCAATAATCGCGGAAATTGCAAGTTCTTTATTTTTCAGACAAAGGAATTGATATGGACATTCATGCTGTCATTAGAAAAATCGCGGAAGAAGCGCGGATGGCCTCACGGCGTCTGGCGCACATGTCTGACACGGTCAAAAATGCCGCCCTGCTGCGCATGGCCGACGAACTGACCTGGCGGCGTGAATTCATCCTGGCGGAAAACCAGCGTGACGTGATCCACGCCCGGGAAAAAGGGCTTTCCGCGCCCATGGTGGATCGTCTGACGATCAAGGACGCAACCATCAACGCCATGGCCCAGGGCCTGCGTGAAGTGGCGTCGCTTCCCGATCCGGTGGGCAAAGTGTCGTCGATGTGGCGGCGCCCCAATGGCCTGTTGGTCGGCCGGATGCGCATTCCTCTGGGGGTCATCGGTATTATTTACGAATCCCGCCCCAACGTCACTGTGGACGCTTCCGCCTTGTGTCTGAAATCCGGCAATGCCGTCATTTTGCGTGGCGGTTCCGAGGCGATTCATTCCAACCTGGCGATTGCTTCCATTTTACAAGATGTGCTGGAGCAAAGCCCGTTGCCCGCGAAATCCATTCAGGTGATTCCGTTTATTGATCGTGAGGCCGTTTCAACGATGCTGCAGCTCGATGAGCACATCGATCTGATTATTCCGCGCGGCGGCGAAGAACTGATCCGCGCCGTGGTTGCCCAGTCCAAGATTCCCGTGATTAAACATTACAAAGGCGTTTGCCATGTCTTTGTGGATGCCGCCGCCGATATGGACGTGGCCGTCAATATCACGCGTAACGCCAAAGTGCAGCGCCCCGGCGTCTGCAACGCGCTGGAAACCCTGCTCGTGCATCAAGATGTGGCGAAAGTGTTTCTCCCGCGTGTGGCGGAGGCGCTGCAAAAAGCGGATGTGCTGATCAAGGGTTGCGAAAAAACCCGCGAGATTCTGAAGCACATCGATGTGGCCACCGAAGAAGACTGGTCCATGGAGTATCTGGATCTGATTCTGGCGGTGAAGGTGGTGGATTCTCTTGATGACGCCATCGCGCACATTGAAAAATACGGATCGCTGCACACGGAATCCATTGTGACCAAAGATTATGCCAACGCGCAGCGTTTCTTAAACGAAGTTAATTCGTCCACCGTGCTGGTGAACGCCTCCACCCGTTTTTCCGACGGGTTCGAGCTGGGCCTGGGTGCGGAAATCGGCATTTCGACAACCAAGCTGCACGCCTTCGGACCGATGGGTCTTGAAGAACTGACCACGTCCAAGTTTATCATCTACGGCGACGGCCAGATTCGGACATGAACTGGGGCTTGTTCGGCGGAACCTTTGATCCGGTACACTTCGGCCATTTGCGCGCCGCAAGTGAGCTTGCCGCTGTTTTGAACCTGGGGCGGGTGATTTTCATCCCCGCGGCCACGCCGCCCCATAAAACATCCCGGGTCATCACCCCCTTTGATCACCGGCTTTTAATGACACGACTCGCGGTGGCGGGAAATGACCGGTTTTCCGTCTCCGATATCGAAGGCCACCGGGAGGGAAAATCCTTTTCCATTGAAACCGTCCGTTATTTTCTAAACGCGCAAAACGAGTCGTTGAACCTGTATTTTCTCACCGGGCAGGACGCCTTTGACGCGATCACAACCTGGCGCGACTGGGAAGCCTTGCTGGGTTTGTGCCATTTCGCCGTGATGACGCGTCCCGGTTATCAAAACGAAGGGCTGGAAAAGATTCTGCCTGCGGATATGGCCGCGAAATACGTTTATGATGATCGGCAGGACTGTTTTATCAATCCGCAGGGCAAAGGGATTTATTTCCGAAAAACCACCTTCCTGGATATTTCCTCATCCGATATTCGACAGAGCATCCAATCGGGCCGGTCGGTTCGCTACCTCACCCCCGATGCCGTGATCCGCTACAT
>JAWOJC010000071.1:0-7934 GCA_046484315.1 Smithellaceae bacterium
TTCCAGACCAGCTCCACGTCGTCTTTTTCGTAGAGCGCGCCTACGGGACAGACTAAGATGCACTGGCCGCAGGCGACGCAGTTGGATTCGATAAGCGGCAGATCCATAGCCGGAACGACTTTCACGTCGCTTCCGCGATGGGCGGGCGTCAGAACGCTCACCGTCTGAATATTTTCACAAACCGACACACAGCGATGGCATTCGATACATTTTCGGCCGTCGCGAACGATGGAGGGGCTGGACCGGTCGATCATACCTTCCGTGGGAAAGTCCGTGTAGGGGAAGCGCACTTCTTTCAGGCCGACAAACTCGGCCACTTTCTGAAGTTCGCAGCTTCCGTTTCTCACGCAGTAGTTGCATTCCTGCGGATGATTGGCCAAAAGGAGCTCGACGACCATTTTTCTGGCGAGGCGGACTTTTTCTGTGTTGGTCCGAACCACCATGCCTTCGGCGACAGGGAAGACGCAAGCTGCGATCAAAGAACGCTGTCCTTCCACTTCCGTCATGCAGACCCTGCAGGCGCCCGGCGTATGATGAATTTCCGGCCAGGCGCAGAGCGACGGAATTTTAATTCCCGCGCCTCTGGCCGCTTCGAGAATGGTGGCACCGACGGGTGCCTCCACGTCGCGATTATCAATTTTTATTTTTACCCTTTCGGACATATTTGTTACTCCATAATACAAAAACTTGGCATTAAACCGCCGCGTCGCAGCGTAGGCAGCGGCAGGCTTCCTTGATAGCGTCTTCACGGCTGAAGCCCAGTTCTACTTCCGCAAAATTCATTTTACGGGTGTCATGATGCAGTTCAGGCATCAGCATTTGCGGCAGTTCCACTGATTCTTCATCGATCACCAACGGCACAAAAATTTCTTCCTGAACGGGTTTGACATAAGCTGGCTCATTGTTGGCAGCACGGATGGCCGCGTCGATGTCGTCTGCTGCCTGGTGGCCGGCCGCAATCGCCGCGATGACGGTATCCGGACCGGTTTCCGCGTCGCCGCCCGCGAAGTAGCGGGGATTGGCGGTACGTGATTTGTAACCTTTGCCGACATTATAGCAATCCCACTTGTTGATTTCGACACCGGTCTTTTTATCCATGAAGCTCATATCCGGCACCTGTCCGATGGCGGCGACAATGGCATCGACCGACAGCTGGAATTCAGAGCCAGCAACCACGACGGGTTTCTTGCGTCCGCTATTGTCAAAATCTCCGAGCGTCATGCGCTGACAGGTGATAGAGCTGACCTTGCCTTTGGATCCGTCGATTTTCAGTGGGGCGACAAGATATTCGAATTTGATCCCTTCATCTTCGGCTGCCTTGATTTCTTCCTCTGCCGCCGGCATATCCGCTCTCAGTCGCCGATAAAGAATAGTGACTTCCGCACCCAGGCGCAAAGCAACTCGCGCCGCGTCGATGGCGGAGTTACCGCCGCCGATAACAGCGACTTTCTTGCCCAGTGTTTTTTCGCCTTTGAGCCATTTGTCTTCATTGTTGTTAAAGTCGCGCAGGAACTCGACGCCGCCGAACACGTTATCCAGGTCTTCGCCTTCCACGCCCATTTTTGAGCTCTTATGCGCACCGGTGGCGAGATAGAAATAATCAAAATCCTTTTCAATTTGATCAAATGAGATGTCGCGGCCCACACGGGTGTTAAGACGGATTTCAACGCCAAGAGAAGCGACGTCGTCGATTTCTCCCTGCAAAATGTTGCGCGGCAGGCGGTAGGACGGAATGCCCCAGTAAAGCATGCCCCCCGCTTTGTTGAGCTCTTCAAATACGGTTACCTTATAGCCACGCAATGCCAGATCGCGCGCGGCGGTAAGGCCGGCGGGACCCGCGCCGATCACCGCAATTTTTTCCTTACGGGTGACGGGCACCGGCTCGGTTCTGGGCCGGGATGCGTTGTCTGTGATGAAACGCTTTAAAAATTTAATAGCGATGGCTTCGTCCATATTGCCGCGGCGGCACTTGGACTGACACTTGTGATCGCAGACGCGTCCGCAGACGGACGGGAAAGGGTTGGTTTGAAGGAGAATTTTGTAAGCGTCTTCAAACCGGCCTTCGCGGACCAGCGCGATATAGGACGGTATATCCATTTCAATCGGACAAGTGTGCTGGCAGGGAGACTTATACATCGCCGAGCAGACCGTCGCGCGGCAGCGGTGCTCAAAAATATGCTCTTCGTATTCCTTCCGGAAGTAGCGGATCGTACTCAAGACGGGATTCGGAGCAGTTTGGCCCAGGCCGCACAGTGCGGCATTCTTGATCACGGAGGCCATCTCTTCCAAAAGTTCGATGTCACCGGCTTTACCTTTGCCTTTGGTGATGTCGGTTAACAGATCCAGCATGCGCTTGGTGCCTTCGCGGCAGGGGGTGCATTTGCCGCAGGATTCGTCTTGGCAGAAGTCCATGAAGAAGCGGGCCATATCGACGGCGCACTTGTCTTCATTCATGACGATCAGTCCGCCGGAACCCATGATGGCGCCCAGTTCCGCGACTTTTTCATAATCTACGGACGCATTGAGGTGCTGAACCGGAATACAGCCGCCGGACGGACCTCCCAGTTGAGCGGCCTTGAATTTTTTGCCTTTGGGAATGCCGCCGCCGATGTCGTAGACAATGGTTCCAAGTTTGGTTCCCATCGGAACTTCAACGAGACCCACATTGTTGACATCGCCGGTCAGTGCGAAGACTTTTGTGCCCTTGCTTTTTTCCGTGCCGACAGATGCATACCACTTGGCGCCGCGCAGCATGATTTGTCCGACATTGGCCAGTGTTTCAACGTTGTTGAGAATGCTGGGTTTCTGCCAGAGACCTGCCACAGCAGGGAAGGGTGGGCGGGGGCGGGGCATGCCGCGTTTGCCTTCAATAGAGGTCATCAGAGCGGTTTCCTCGCCGCAGACAAACGCACCTGCGCCTTGATAAATTTCCAGATCAAAATTAAACCCGGTGCCTAAAATGTCATTGCCCAGCAGGCCTGCTTCCTTGGCCTGATCAATGGCGACGTTCAGGCGGTGAATAGCCAGCGGATATTCCGCCCGGCAGTAAATGTAGCCGTGGCTGGAGCCGATCGCCTTGGCGGCAATAACCATGCCTTCTAAAACGGCATGCGGATCGGCCTCGAGAACACTCCGGTCCATGAACGCGCCGGGATCGCCTTCATCCGCGTTGCAAAGAACATACTTGATATCACTTTGAGACTGAGCGGCAAACTTCCATTTAAGACCGGTGGGGAAACCCGCACCGCCACGGCCGCGCAACCCTGAATCAAGCATTTCCTGAACGATCTGTTCGGGTGTCATTTCGGTGAGGGCTTTGGCCATGCCGGCATACCCGTCACGGGCGATGTATTCTTCGATCTTCTCCGGGTCGATCAAACCGCGATTCTTCAAAACCCTTAGCTCTTGAAGATGGAAAAAAGGAATGTCCTGCATGGTGGGGATGACATGATCCGTTCCAGGCTCTTTGTAGAGAAGTCTTTCGACCACTCTTCCTTTGATCAGGTGCTCTTCGACCAGTTCGGGGATATCGGCCGGCTTGAGATTGATATAAATCACCCCTTCCGGATAGATGACCAGGATAGGACCCAGCGCGCAGAAACCATTACATCCCGTTTCGACGACTTTTATCTCTTCGGTCAGTTTTCTTCTGACGATTTCTTCTAAAATGGCGTTCTTAACGCCGATGCTGCCGGAAGCCTGGCAACCCGTGCCCCCGCAAAGTAACAGGTGTGAACGAAAAACTTTCATTGATCCAATATCCTCCTTAAAAAACGATCATCGCGCGAGATGACGGCATCCGCCGGATCGATTATTTTTATTTAATACTTTCAGACCCTTTTGCCAGCACGAAAGGCGTCTGTATCTCACCGGCCAGAACATGTCTTTTGAAAATCTGTCGCATTTTATTGGGATTGACATATTCGTATTTAATCGGCTCCGAGTTCATCACTTCCACGGTCACCAATGGTTCGCGGCTGCAAAGACCCATGCAGCCCGATGTGGTTACCACCACGTCATGGACGGCGGCTGTTTCGATTTCTTCCATCAGGGTATCCATCACTTCCTTCGCACCGGAGGCAATCCCGCAGGTTCCCATATGAACAGTGACTTTGACACGCCGGTCACCATCTCGCAAAGACATTTCCTTGTGTACCTTTTCTTTGATTTTCTTTAAATCGTCGATCGTCAGTTTCGCCATGGGCGTTTCCTCCGTATTTCTTTCTGGATTAATTGTATTGGGTCAAGATGTCTTTAATTTTTCCCGGTTTGACACGACCATGGACGTCTTCATCAATCACGATGACCGGTCCCAGTCCGCAGGCGCCGAGGCAGCGTACGGATTCAAGCGTAAACATCCGGTCCGCCGTGGTTTCGCCTTCTTTGATGCCAAATTGTTTTTCGAGTGTTTCCGTGAGTGCCTTGCCGCCGCGCACATAACAGGCTGTGCCCAGGCAAACACGAATGGTGTGCTTGCCGCGCGGGGTCATGGTGAAAAACGAGTAAAAGGTTACGACGCCATAGACCCGGCTCAGGGGCAGATTCAAACCGGCGGCAATCTTTTTCTGGACAGACAGGGGCAGGTATTCCAGGCAGACCTGCGCTTCTTCCAGGACAGGAATCAGGCCGCCAGCCTTGCCCTTGTACTTTTCAATGATGCTGTTTAGCTTGGTTACCTGTTCTGGCGTGAACTCTTTCAATAATTCTGTGTCTTCAGTTTTCATTAACTTCCTCCTCGATCTTTGGGGCAGGCTATGCTTCAGACCCGATCTCGCCCAGGCCTTCTTCAATGGCACCCCGAATATACTTTATTATTTCGGGATGGCTTATGGGCACATCCTCGATATGTTTACGGATTTGACGAGTATCTATTTCAAACCGCCGGTCATTATGCCTGTGTTTATAAAAAAAATCAACCTGAGAATTCGAAATAATGAGAATAATTATTGTGCTTTTAATAGCACCCAGCGGTTGCCGGTCCAGATGATGCAGCCCAAAAGTGGCGGTAACGGTAGTGCCCTGATTCTCTAAAGAATTTAACTGAAATGTTCCTCCAGCGCGAAAGGCGGCTTCCTTCAGCAGAGGCAGCCCAAGTCCAACGCGGCGGACGGTTTTGGTGGTGTAAAAGGGATCCAGGACTTTTTTTTGTAAATCCTCGCTCATGCCGTGACCGTCGTCTTTAATTGTCAGCGAAAGCATGTTGCTGACGGCATCTTCGATAATGCTGATTTCAACAAGATTTGCACCGGCGCGAATTGAATTTTCGGCGATGTCGAGAATATGATCGGCAAGTGACAGCATAGCTACTCCAGGATGCAACGGCCATTTTGTTTTCTAAGGGCCATTTTCAATTCTGCAAAAGTCGGTTCTGCCAGGAGCATACTTGTTGCGGACATACCAATGTCGTCAATAAAGTGGGCATCGGAAGAAGTTAGAAAAGAGTAATGATCAAGGTCCTTATACAGAATCCTGCCTTGCGAAATACCGATTCTTTTTGATACTTCCAACGCGTCGAAGCCAGCGTGGTCGTCGATAAAACCCAGCTGACTCAACACACTGAAGCTTTCCCGATCTATATGCGCGGGGATGGCAAGACCGCCCAGTTGATGTATGGTTTCAACAAGAAAATCAATGGATAAATCGGTTGCGCCGATGAGCAGCTGATTGTTGATGCCCTCCACCTCACCGAGCTCATTGACGATTGCCTGTACACCGAAGCGCTTTTCGTCGTTTTGGCCGAAAAGGTGTTTATCGATGAGTTGCTGAAGTTTCATCAGGGATGGGAGGGATTCGAAAAGCGCCAGCAGGTGTACTTCTTCGAGGGTTGTGATTTCCATGCCTGGAATAATGCTTAATTTATCCCGGGGAACAGCCATGACAAACCGGGCATTGGCAGAAGCGTTATGATCGCAAATAGCGATCATATCCAAATGCCTATCAAGCGCCTTTTGCACCAGCGCCTGCGGATGCATATCAAGCTCGGCGCAAGGTGAAAGGCAGGTGTGAATATGCAGATCACAATTGTATGCTTTCAACATCGGATTTTCACCGCTGCAGCCAAAAGAGAGTCAAGAGGGTTTTTGTGCGGCGTTTTCGGCAATCAGCTTTTTGACGTCAGTAAATTAAATACTTTGCCCGAAATTTCAAAGGCGGGCAGGTCGGATACCATAATGGGTATTTGTTCAGTTCTGGCTTTTTCCAACGTATCATTGGTTGGTTGACACGAGTTGATTAAAATAATGCCTGCGTGTTCCTTAAGGCTGGCGACGGCGACAATGTTCTGATGCACCTGGCGGGTGATCCAGATATAGCCTTCCCGGGAGTTGCCCATAACATCGCTTAAGAGATCTCCTGTGTAGCCGCCTGTGACTTCTTTGCCCAGTTGATCCCCGCAGCATTTCACTTCTAATCCCAGCGCTTGAACGATTGTTTCAACTTTCATGATTGAACCCTTCATAAATGTTATGGCGTCTGAATGGTCATGATCAAATGAGTGCCCTTGCCGACTTCAGACGTGATATGGAAATCGTCGGAATAATTTTTGATGTTGCAAAGGCCCATGCCTGCGCCAAAACCCATTTCACGGATTCTGCGGTCGGCGGTCGAGTAACCTTCCTGCATGGCCAGCTCAATGTTGGGGATGCCTGGACCCTCGTCAATGACCTCGATTTGTACCCTGCCGGGTTTGACTGTAACATTCACCACACCTTGTTTGGCATAGGAAACAACGTTGATTTCTGCTTCATAAGAAACAATGGCAGACTTCCGGACGATATCGTTCGGGATGCCCAGTCTCTTCAGTATGGATTTGATGCTGGTCGAAACAATTCCGGCGTTATTAAAATTACCGCCTTCAATGGTGAAAGATTCATGATAAAGATTATCGTTAGTTTTGCACACTGTTGGTTTCAACTTTTTGCAGGCAGCCGACAATGCCTTTTTCGTAAAGGCGCCCCGCAGTTTCAAATAGGATGTATTTGGTTGACAGGAGGGGTATGTTCAGCTGTCTGGCCAACTCGATGGTGTCGGATGATGGTTTCTTCCCTCTGACCAGAATAATGGCCGCGATATCCAGAACGTTTGCCGTTCTGACGACCTGGCTGTTGGTTAAACCCGTCAGCAGCATGCTGCCCGCTTTGGCGAAAGCCAGAACATCGCTCATTAAATCCGCGCCAAAGGCCGTCTTGACCTCAATATCCAGACAGTCTTCACCTATAAAGACGTCTGCATTAAGAATATCTTTTACATCGCGCAGTTTCAAATTCCATTCCTCATGTAGCAAACAAAGTGTTTATAAACAGTATCGATTATTGCAAATGCCTTTGCGAACCCCCGCTAGTGTGACGAATTATAACGGGCTATTATCTATCATGCCCGATGTTTTAAAGTCAATATGATAAAACCGATTTGCTCTTTTTATTTGGACGTGAAAGTGCTATTGACGAAACATGTCACATTGCAGGTAAAGGGGAATGTCTTTTGTCCGGTCCGAAGTTCAGAGAAACCCGCCTTAACAAAATCATCAACGAAAGTCTGACGAAACTGTCGAAACCCGCTGGCGTCAATGTGGTGCTGAGTTCTGCCCTGAAGGATGATGCCGTCTGGCTCGACGAAGAACAAATGTCGGCTGTTTTGTTGGATCTGGCAAAAAACGCCTTGGAATCCATGCCCCGGGGAGGTGAACTGAAAATTGATGTTACTGGAGACGACGAGCAAGTGACTGTTGCTCTGACAGACGAAGGCGTGGGAATTCCTCTGGAAAACATACCTTTACTTTTCACGCCTTTTTTTACCACCAAGGCTGTAGGCGATGGGACAGGTTTAGGCTTGCCGTTAGCCTACGCCACCGTCAAGGCGCACAAGGGCGACATCGTGATCGAATCCAACGCGAATCCGCAAGAAAGACCCACCGGGACCGTTGTCAGAATCACCCT
>JAWOJC010000134.1:0-6783 GCA_046484315.1 Smithellaceae bacterium
CTTTGCAGCACCCCCATGATTCGCAACTGCGAATAGTCGGTCATCCACTGGGGGTAAGAGGCAAGAAAAAGTCCCAGGGCGAAAATCAAAAGCGTTCGCCGGCCGACTCGCCAGAGGCGTTCTTTACGCGATGCGTTTTGATATTTTTCAAATGAAAAAAAGATGGATACGCCCACAACGAAAAGAAAAAAAGGAAAGACCAGATCCGTTGGCGTGCAGCCGTGCCATGCGGCATGCGCAAGCGGCGGATACACATACTGCCAGCTTCCCGGCGTGTTGACAAGAATCATAAACGCGACGGTCATCCCTCTCAGGACGTCCAAGGCGAGGTATCGGCTTGATTTTTCCATGGACGGGATACTAGTCTTTTTCCCCCGATATTGCCACAAAATACTCCGTCCTGTGAGGCTGTTTTCAGCAGACATCCCGAAAAACCGACTGCCTGACATTCCGAATAAACGCCGCCGGTATTCCGACAGCAGGCATCGCCATGGCGGTGCTAGAGACTTTCGTATTCCTGCTTTAATGCGTCCAAACGCATCTTTTCTTCATCGCTGAATTCCTTCGTTGCAAAAAGCGCGTTGCCGTCCGGACCGTCAACACGCACAAGCGCTATATCCACGGCTCGCTTTCCGGAAATTTTCATATGTCCCAGATCTGAAAATTCATGAGATGACAGATGCCAGTGAGCTGTTTCACCGGGCTGAAGGCCGTTGTCAATGTCGTGGTGAAATGCTATGCGGGGCGACACAAAGCCGGATGAAGGAACGCTCAGGCTAAACGTGAAATAGACGCGGTACACCGGGAAGGGCGATTCATTTTTCACGCGAAGCTCAATGACAGGCCGTTTTTCCTGCATGTCATTTTTGAGAACATAGAAATTGGAAGACAGTATTTTAATCCTGTCAATCTGCGCTTTGGCGTGGGCAAATGCTTTATACTTGGCTTCGAGTTTTGCAATTTCCGTCGCCATCGCATCACGTTTTCTGCGCTGCCGTTCTTCCCGGATGCGCGACGCTTCAGCGATGATTTCATCTGCGTTCTTGCCATCAAGGCTGAGGCGGACTTCCAGGGTCATTTCAGCAGGCGTTGCAGCAGTGCCTTCCTCATCCCCGCCGCGCGAGAGAAGCGTCAGCATGGCTTCATCAAATTCTCCCCGATGGGTTTCCGGAAGCGCGGCTCTCATTTTGCTCATCGAGGCTTTTGTGGTTTCATCCGTTGACGCATCCATCTTGCGATCACCGCTGCATGCGGCAAAAAGGATAATGACGCAAAGCAGTATCAGCTTGTGGTTCATACAGCCACCCCCTTGGTGTGAAATCAGTTTCCCTGTTTATGGCGAAAGCGGTAAATCATGGATCGGAATGATGGCTTTCTACATGATTGCCGTTCATAAATCAATAAGCAAGCCTTCAGGCTGCATGGTCAGGCATAGGCGGGAAGCAGGTTTTCATCTTGCGTGGGACTGCGTTTATCAGTAAATTTTCATCGCGCAGCCGCCGGCCAGCGTTCCACCCAGTTCGCGGCATTGCTCCAGGACTTCTCCGGTGATTTCTCCTTTGGCGATGACCGGCGTGAAAACGGTTTTGAATTTGTAGCCAAGCGCGACACGTAAAATGGCGTTGAGCGCGCCTGAGCCATCGTTGCCTGCGCTGATGAACACCACGAAGGGTTTGCGAAAGACTTTGTCGTGCGCCGCCTCATAGGTCCGGTCGAAAAAGTCCTTGATCATGCCGGACATGTAGCCGAAATTCTCCGGCGTGCCGACGGCCAGGCCGTCGCAGGCCAAAAGGTCGTCGAGCGTGGCCTCACGGGCCTGCTTTAAAATGACTTCGACGCCGTCGATGGCTTTCGCCCCTTCGAAAACAGCGTCGGCCATCTGCTTTGTGTGTCCGGTCTGTGAATGATAAACGATCAGGATTTGAGTCATAATAAAAAAGAGGCTCTAGGCTATGGGTAATAGGGCACGCGACTGGTCGACAAATGACGAGAAAATATTTTCCTATCGCCCATCGCCCATCGCCTATAGCCTATAGCCCTTTAAGGCATTCTATGAATAATGCCCAGAAAACCTTCCGGTTTGAGTGACGCGCCACCGACGAGCGCGCCGTCGATATCTTCCATCGCGGCTAGTTCGGCGATGTTTTCTTGCGTCACACTGCCTCCGTAGAGAATGCGAACTTCGTCGGCCGCATCGCCGTACAAATCTTCGAGCAGGCGGCGAACAAAGGCATGCACCTCCTGCGCCTGCACGGACGTGGCTACCTTGCCGGTGCCGATGGCCCAGACCGGCTCGTAGGCGATGACCACGCTGTCGATCGCCGCGACGCCCGCAAGCGCCCCTCTGATCTGACGGTCTACGACGGACTGCGTGATCCCGTGCACCCTTTCGTCATCCGTTTCGCCAACACAGACAATCGGTTTCAGCCCGGATGTCAAAGCCTTCTTCACTTTAAGATTCACGACATCATCGGTCTCGTGAAAATATTTGCGCCGCTCCGAGTGACCGAGGATGACATATGTGCAACCGGCATCGTTGAGCATCACCGGCGATATTTCACCGGTGAACGCGCCTTTATCTTCGCTGTACATATTCTGCGCGGCAAGCGCCACCGCAGAATCCCGGATCGCTTCGCCGACAGGGATCAGCGCGGTAAAAGGCGGCGCCACAACGACTTCGCCTTTTGTCATCCCGGCTGTGCCTTCTTTAATCGCGCGGGCCAGCGCAACGGATTCGGCAATCGTGTTGTGCATCTTCCAGTTGCCGGCAACCATCCATTTTCGCATTTTTTCCTCCGTGTTAACCCAGCGCGGCCACAGCGGGCAGGGTTTTGCCTTCCAGCAATTCCAAAAACGCGCCGCCGCCGGTTGAGATGTAGGATATCTGATCGCTCTTCCCCGTTTTGTGAATCGCCGTGTCCGTATCGCCGCCGCCGACAATGGTCAGCGCGCCGGAGTCAATCGCCGCGTCCACCAGTTTGAAGGTGCCGGACGAAAAAGGCGCAAGCTCAAACATGCCTAAAGGCCCGTTCCAGACAATCGTTTTTGCGGATTTAACGGCATCGGAAAAAGCGGCAATCGTCGCAGGCCCGATGTCAAGGCCCATCTGGTCTTCGGGAATCTCTTTGATGCTGACCACTGTCGCCTCTGCGTCCGCGGCGGGCGCGCGCGCAATGACGGCATCCACCGGCAGCAAAAACTGTACGTTTCGGGCTTTGGCTTTGTCCATGATCTTGCGGGCCAGATCGAGCATTTCCAATTCACACAGAGACTTACCGACATTCAATCCCTGCGCTTTAAGAAAGGTAAAGGCCATGCCGCCGCCGACCAGCAGTTTGTCGACCTTGTCAATCAGGTTTTCCAGCACGGTGATTTTATCGGACACTTTCGCCCCGCCAATGATGGCGACAAGCGGACGAACGGGATTGCCCATAGCCTTGTTAAAGTATTCAATTTCGTTTTTCAGCAGAAAACCCGCCGCGCATTCTTTTACAAATTTGGTGATGGCCACATTCGAAGCCGCCGCGCGATGCGATACCGCAAACGCATCGTTGATATACACATCGCAAAGCTCGGATAGCGCCTGGGCAAAGGCTTCGTCGTTTTTGTCTTCGCCCGGATGAAACCTCAAATTTTCCAGCAGGATCACGTCGCCCGGCTTCATGGCGGCGACGGCCTGCAGGGCTTTCTCGCCCACACAGTCATCAATGAAGGGAACGTCCCGGCCCAAAAGCGCGGACAGGATCGGTGCAACCGGTTTTAAAGAGAAATCCGCAACGATTTTTCCTTTGGGACGTCCGAGATGCGATACGACAATGGCCTTGCCGCCACCTGCCAGAATGCTCCTGAGGGTGGGCAGACTGGCCCGAACGCGCGTATCGTCCGTAACATTTTGAGATTTGTCCATCGGCACGTTGAAATCCACACGCACCAATACCTTCTTACCGCTGACATCCAACTGATCCAGATACTTCATCAACCTTAACCTCTCATATTATTTATTTCATGATAAACGACAAGAGCTCAAGCATCCGGTTGGAAAAACCCCACTCGTTGTCATACCATGAAAGTATCTTCACCATATTGCCGCCAATGACGGTCGTATTGGGTAAATCCACAATCGACGAATGCGGATTACCGTTAAAATCCCTGGATACCAGCTCTTCTTCCGAACAGTACAAAATACCCTTCATGGTGTTTTGCGAATACTCTTTGAGCTTCTCATTGATTTCCTGCTTGCTGGTTTCACGCGCGAGCGTTGCCACGAAATCCACCAGCGACACATTGGGCGTGGGAACGCGGATCGCCAACCCGTCGAGTTTGCCTTTCATCTCGGGGATCACTTCGGCAATGGCGCGGGCCGCACCGGTGGTGGTAGGAATCATGGACAGCGCGGAGGCGCGGGCGCGCCGCAAATCCTTGTGCGGTTCGTCGAGAACCACCTGATCATTGGTATAGGAATGGATGGTTGTCATCAAACCGTATTGCACGCCGAATTCCTGATGCAGAATTTTGACAATGGGCGCCAGGCAGTTGGTGGTGCAAGACCCCATGGATATGATGTCGTGTTTCGACCGGTCATAATCCTCCGCATTAACGCCGAACACGAAGGTCACATCGGGATTTTTGGCAGGCGCGGAGATGACCACTTTTTTAGCGCCGGCCTTGAGATGCCTTTGTGCGCCGTCACGGTCGGTAAACCGTCCCGTGCTTTCCAACACCACATCAACGCCCAGGTCTTTCCAGGGCAGCAACTCCGGCTCACGAATCGCAAACGCCTTGATTTCTTTACCGTCCACCGTGATCGAATGAGGGGTTGATTTGACGTCGGCCTGAAGCGTGCCGTGCACGGAGTCATACTTGAGTAGATGGGCTAAAGTTTTCGGATCCGTGAGGTCATTGACCGCCACGAATTCGACATCGTTACTTTTATAACCGGCCCGGAATACCAACCGACCGATCCTTCCGAATCCGTTAATAGCAACCTTTACGGCCATGTTGTCCTCCTGGGAAAATAAGATACAAAAGATTAAACAAAAGCCCCGGGGATGTCAACCCATTTCTCTTTATACGACAGGCGTTTAGCCCCGGGTAAGGCCTGGGTTTGGCCGATTAACAATCCGAACTCCTTGAAGTTCCCCTGTGAATCTGTTAGAAAATTAACCAGAAGCGCAAGGCGCAAGGGAAAGGAAACGATGAGAAAAACGAAAATCGTCTGCACCATCGGGCCTTCGTCCGAAAGGGAAGATATTCTTGAAGCGCTGATGCAAAACGGCATGAATGTGGCCCGTCTGAATTTTTCGCACGGCTCGCATGAAGGACATCTTGCGAAAATTAAAATGATTCGCACACTTGCCGACAGGCTTTCACAACCGGTGGCTATTTTACAGGATTTGGCAGGCCCCAAAATCCGCATCGGAGCGATTCCCGACCCCGGCATTATTCTGACGTCGGGCAACCGTTTCATTCTAACCAGCCGCCCCATTGCGGGCAGCGTGGATGCCGTTTCACTGGGCTACAAAGACCTGCCTAAAGAAGTTAAAGAGGGAGACCGTCTTTTACTGGCCGATGGCTTGATGGAGTTGTGGGTGGAATCAACCAGCGACACCGACATTGTCTGCAAGGTTGTCACGGGCGGCCTTCTCACTTCCCACAAAGGCATCAACCTTCCAACCGGCACGATCCGCACATCATCACTGACCGGGAAAGACCGGGTCGATTTGCTGTTCGGTCTCGCGCATGACGTGGACTTTGTCGCCCTGTCTTTTGTAAAGACGGCGGACGATATCCGCGCGGTCAAAGACATCATCGCCGCACAGGGGAAAGACACGCCGGTCATTGCCAAAATCGAAAAGCACGAGGCCCTCGACAATATTGACGCGATCATGGAAATCTCCGACGGCATTATGGTCGCGCGTGGCGATCTGGGGGTGGAAATTCCGCCCGAAGACGTCCCGCTGATTCAGAAACGTTTGATCGCCAAAGCAAATGCAGCCGGCAAGCCGGTTATCACTGCAACCCAGATGCTCCGCTCGATGGTTTCTTCTCCGCGCCCCACGCGCGCCGAGGCAGCCGATGTGGCCAACGCGGTGCTCGACGGCACCGACGCCGTCATGCTGTCTGAAGAAACAGCCTCCGGCGAATATCCGGTTCAAGCCGTTGTTTACATGAGCAGGCTGGCAGCGGCCGCCGAGGCCGGTTTTCCTTTTGAAAAATTTCTGGCCATGATGCCGGAAAAGGATGTTTCCGAATCCGTGGCTCATGCCTGCTGCATTCTGGCGAACCATCTGGAGGCCAGGGCCGTTGTCGCCCACACGCAGTCGGGCATGACGGCGCGGTATATCGCCCGCTTCCGTCCCCGCCAGCCTATCGTTGCTCTGTCGCCGCATAGTACAACGGTCCGGCGCCTCGCCTTGAGCTGGGGCTGCCGCCCGCGCCTGGTCGGAAAACTGCAAGACACCGATGAAATGATTGAAACCGCCTCTCAGGTCGCGCTGACCGCGGGCGATGCCCGGACGGGCGATCTGATCGTAATCACCGTCGGCCATCCCGTCGGCGTAACGGGCACCACCAATATGTTGAGAGTCAAAAGGCTCAAGAAGCGGGAATAAAAAGAAGGAGGAATAATCCTCCGGCACAGACGCTTCATACCGGGAGGTCATGGATTATGAATGATGAAAAACTCTACATCGTTCTGATGGGGCTTCCGGCCAGGGGGAAATCGACGCTGGCTGTCAGACTGAAAGAAGCGCTCCGCAAGGACGCCATTGCCACGCGTATCTT
>JAWOJC010000233.1:0-4647 GCA_046484315.1 Smithellaceae bacterium
GGAAAATATCATGATGGCGGCCACGCTGGCGGATGGCGTGACGGTGCTCCACAATGCCGCGCGCGAACCGGAAATCGTCAACCTGGCGGAGGTGCTCAAGGGGATGGGGGCGCGAATTTCCGGTGAAGGCACGGATGTCATCACGATCACGGGTGTGACCTCGCTTTCCGGCACAAAAGCCGCGATTATTCCCGACCGCATTGAAGCCGGCACGTTTATGATTGCCGCGGGGATGACCCGAGGCGAGATTAATGTGCAAAACTGCAACCCGGGGCATCTCGAAGCGCTGATCAACAAGCTGCGCGACACGGGCATGAAAATCACGCCGATCGAAGGCGGCCTCCACGTGGCGGCCGCCACGAAAATCCACAGCGTGGATATCAAGACGCTGCCGCATCCCGGATTTCCCACGGATTTGCAGGCGCAGATGATGGCTTACCTGTCCATCGGAGGCGGCCTGTCCGTCATTTCCGAGACGGTGTTCGAAAACCGTTTTATGCATGTGAGCGAACTTGCGCGCATGGGCGCGGATATCATGATCCAGGGCGGTTCCGCGGTGGTGCGCGGCGTGCCCGCGCTCTACGGCGCGCAGACCATGGCCACCGATCTGCGGGCGTCCGCGTCGCTGGTTTTGGCGGGGCTGGTCGCAGAAGGCACAACAG
This sequence comes from Smithellaceae bacterium, assembly GCA_046484315.1. Lineage (GTDB taxonomy): Bacteria > Desulfobacterota > Syntrophia > Syntrophales > Smithellaceae > UBA8904. Next base: position 663 of record JAWOJC010000233.1, read on the forward strand.
AAATTTCCCGCGTGTATCATATCGACCGGGGATACGAAGGCATCGAAAAGAAGTTTTCCGCCCTCGGCGCGCAAATTAAAAGGATGGCCCAATAGCATGAAGATTTTAAGAGCCGACGCACCGGAATTTGTCGATTTTTTCGGTCACCTGCGCCAGCGGGGCTCCGCTTTCGCGCCGGAGCTGCTTTCCACGGTTGCGGAGATTATCCGCGATGTCACGCTCCGCGGCGATGAGGCGGTATTTGAATACACGGAAAAATTCGACGGCCATGTTCTGAATAAAAACACCGTTGAGGCGGGTGACGAAGAAAAAAAAGAGGCGCTCGCGCGGGTTTCCCCGCGGGATATGGAGGTGCTGCAACTGGCCGCCTCGCGCATTGAAAAATACCATCGTCACCAGATAGCCGCCGACTGGTCAATGACGGACGACGCCGGCGCCAGACTGGGCCAGCGCATTGTACCGCTTTCGCGCGTGGGCATTTATGCGCCCGGCGGCAAAGCGTTTTATCCCTCCACGCTTTTGATGGCGGCCATCCCGGCGCGCATCGCGGGCGTGAAGGAGGTGGTGCTGGTGACGCCCTGCCGGGACGGGAAAATCGCGCCTTTGATCGCGGCAGCGGCGCAGTTGGCGGGTGTGAGCCGCGTCTTTAAAATCGGCGGGGCGCAGGCGGTTGCGGCGCTGGCCTACGGCACGGCCTGTGTGCCGCGTGTGGATAAAATTGTGGGGCCGGGCAACGCTTATGTGGCGGCGGCCAAAAAACTGGTCTTCGGCCAGGTGGCCATCGACATGATCGCGGGCCCCAGTGAAGTGCTGATCATTGCCGACGAGACGGCGCATCCGGCTTTTGCGGCGGCGGACATGCTGGCGCAGGCGGAGCACGACGAGCTGGCGGCGGCTGTTTTACTGACCCCGTCTGACGATTTTGCCCGGCGCGTGGCGGATGAAATCCAAAAGCAGATCCGGGTTTTGCCCAAAAAAGAGATTGTTGAAAAATCGCTTGCACGCTACGGCGCGATTATTATCACATCCGGCATTGATCAGGCGGTGGATCTTTCCAATCGGTTCGCGCCCGAGCATCTGGAGCTGATGGTGGAAAATCCCGAAAACGTTCTTAAGAGCGTGGTCAACGCGGGCTCGGTGTTTCTGGGGTCCTACACGCCGGAGGCGCTGGGGGACTATATTGCCGGAACGAATCACATCCTGCCCACGGAGGGAACGGCGCGTTTTTCGTCGCCCCTGGGGGTTTATGATTTTTACAAGCGCATGAGCGTGCTTTCGTTTTCCGAATCCGCTTTCGATGGGCTGGCCGAACAAACAGAGCATTTCGCCCGGATCGAAGGCCTCGACGCGCACGCGAATTCCGTGCGGGTGCGCATGGCGGGTGCGCGCAACGATGAGTGACCCGGCGCTGTATTCGGATGGCTTAATCGAGATCAGCGCCTCGCGCGTTTTGTTCCGGCATTACGGGATATTCGGAGGGAGCCGCAGCGTTTCGGTATCCGACATCGAAAAAATCGTTGCCAGGGACACGACCTTCTGGACCGGGAAATACCGCATCCACGGCACCGGCAATTTTAAAATATGGTTTCCAAAAGACGTCTGCCGGGCCTCGCGCGATAAAATATTATTTGCTTTCCTGAAGGGCAAATGGCGCATTATCGGCTTCACGGTTGAGGATTCGCAAAAGGTGATCGGCATTTTTCAGGAACTGGGGCTTCTGAGATAGGCGGCCCGCCCGAACGCTTCGTTTCGATAAGGGTTTGATGATGACAGTGAAAAACAATCACAACGCGTGGATTTCTTCCGCACTGAAAGTAAACCTGGAACGCACCGCGGCGACGGTGGAAATTCCGGCGCGCTTCGCGCCGCTGCTCCAGATCGTCGAGAAGCACTACGGGGTGCGCAAAAAGATGACGGAACTGCTCACCGAGCTGCATCACCCGTATGTCAACTGGGACGATGTGCTCAAAGAGCTCAAATCCGTTTCCATCGGGGATTTTTATATTTTCAACGGGCACGCGGAGGGGCCGCGGGCTTTGTCCATGCTGCTCGATATTTATTTCGACGTCATCTTGTCTGCCGCTTCGGAGGATGTGAAGGACAGCGCCATCCGGTACCTGTTTGATTATGCCGACGCGGTGGTCGGACACAGCAACGAACACATTGCGCGCAATCTGACCCTGCTTGCGGCTATCATCGACTTTCTGCTGGAAGCGGCAGATCGGGATCCGGCGCTTTTCAAAAAATGTTCCGCTTATCTCAAGCGTCTTGTCCGGTCGCTTGAAGAAAAGAAGATCGACTTTCCGTCCACCGCGCTCGACGATCTGCTCTACAGGATGTTTACAGCCACCTACGAGTACTGGCTTGCCCAGCCCGATCCGTCACGCTGGGTTTCTTTGGAAGACGGCGAAACCGAGGAGGCCGTCAGGGCCTACCTGGAGATTACGCTGCCGCTCAGCCATCAGCGCATCCGCGCGCTTCTGGCGGATATGGCCTCGCAAAAGACGGACAACGCCGGCCGCGTCAGGCGCCGCGACTATCTGGCGATGACGGACTACTTTCAAATGGTCAACGCTTATCTGCTGGCGGCCGATCAACTGGAAAAGTCCCCCGCGTTTGCGGGCCACAGCCACCTGGCCAAACTCAACTTTCTGTTCGGTGTCATGACGATCACGGGCCTTGCGGATATTCACGCCGCCGCGATGCGGGAGATCAATCATTCCCTGAAAATGGTTTTCCAGGAGGAAAAAAAAGAAGACCTGGGCGTCATTTTACGCCGGATTTTTGTTTTCCTGAAGAAAAGCGCCAGGCACAGTGACTTACGTTTCGCCAGTATGGATTGCATTGTCACGACGGCCCGAGAAGTGTTCGCCCGGAACAATCACCCGCTGGCCGAGATCTTTATGGATGAACTGATCGCCTATGGCTTTCAGTATCCGCAAATTCAGGGCTCCACCACCGACTGGCAGGTTCGCGTCAATCCCGAGCATATCCGCAGCATCCGGGCCTGGCTGGAGATTATCGGCCTGAAACCGCGCTGGACCAAGCGGCTGATTTCGGCGTTGATTATCCACCTGAAAATCGGCGGCGTGTTTGTGCGCGACACGGACCTGATTCAAAGAGACATCTCGCGTCTGCTCAACACCGATATCGCGCCTGCGTACAACCTGATCAAGCAGTTAGGAAGGCTGTTTCCGGTCTACTTCAGCGAGATCGGGGCGGAAGGTGAACTGCGCGACATCACCACGCGCATCGACGAGCTGTCTTTCCGCAAAGACCGGCTGATCGATTTTTTCCGCAAGCAGTCGCATGTGGAGAGCAACAGCCTGCTGGTGGGTTTTGCGGAGGATATTTTCCGTTACTGGCATTCCGGCGACAAGACCTTCATCCACAGGCATATCCCCGGGGAGGTTTATGATGAGGTTGCCAATGCCGGCGAATATTTTGACGGCATGCACCTGGCGTTTGTCCATCTGCTGGCCGTGGCGAATGGTGAGCCCCGGCGTTTTCTGGAATGGGACGCCGACCACGCTGCCGCAGAGCTTTCTCCAATTGCCGGCCTCAGCGAGATAGACCGAGAGCGGGCTTCGCTGATGATCCGCATTTATCAGCTGATTCATAAAAAATATCACCCGCAGTATTTTGATCTGCTCAACGATCTGGAATCGCAAAACGCGTTTGCGCAAAGCGACATCCTTTCGCTCAAACGGGCGCTGAAGAGTAAAAACTACCGCCGCAGTCTGACGATTCTGATCAGATTCATGAACCTGCTCAAGGATAAAATCCTTTCTGCAGAAAAGACACAGTCGTTTGAAAACATCTATTACAAACGGCATATCGCCGCCGGTATTCCGTCGATGTACGGCACCTATCATGAAGAGAAGTTCGACGCGCTGGGTCTGTCTTTGCGGCTGGAGAGCCTTGCCACAATGCTGTTTGAAGAGCTGATCCAGTCGCTGAATCTCAAATTTATCACCAAGTACAC
>JAWOJC010000271.1:0-7466 GCA_046484315.1 Smithellaceae bacterium
CCGACCGAGGCCAGTTTTTCGGACAGCATAACCTGCTTCTGAAGCTGATCGTATTCGGTCATATCCTCCAGAATGAGAATATGCCCCAGTAAGAACGCGCCGTCATAGATCGGAAACGTCTTGATATTCGTGATGGCGCGCTGGTCATTGACGCGCACCGGAACCTGATAAAAACTCGTTTCCTGCGACGATGCGAAGGCCGTCTCAAGGAGTTTCAGAATGTCGGCATTATCGCCGGCGAAGAATTGCTCGACCGGGACGTTCAGATACAGGTTTTCGTGCAGCCGAAAGTACTGCCTGCCATATTCGTTGACCATTTTGATTCTGCGTTTGTTATCCGTCACGATCAGATTGACCGGGAGATTGCGCAGAATCGCCTCGTTGTATTTGAGGAACTGATAAAACTCGGTATTCAGGTTATCCACAGGCTGGTCGGTCGAGAGTTGCGTATACGCCATTTTGATCAGGTTGATCTTGTCGATATTTTTGACCGCATCGGTCAGCAGAATCTCGCCGTTTTTAATAATGCTCACCCGATCCGCCAGACTGTAAATATCGTCGATCCGATGCGTAATCAGCAGGATCGATGTGCCCTCGTGTTTGAGGGCCGTTAAAATCTGAACAACCTTGTTAAAGGCCGGAGCGGTCAGTTTTTCCAGGGCTTCGTCCAAAATCAGCAGCCTGGGTTTCGGATAGATGTGTTTCAGGATGTCGACAAAAATTTGATCGGAGACATTGAGTTTCTCAACCAGAGTCGCCGGATCCAGCGTGACGCCATGCTGCGCGAAAAACGCTTCGACCGCGTGGATGGTGGCCTTTTGTCCGGTGAAGATGGGCATGTTGGCCAGCGCAAGATTTTCAGCGATCGTAAAATATCGATTCAACGACAGGGTATGTTGGTGAACCATTTCAATTCCCAGCTTTCCGGCGGCTTTCACCGTCAGGAAGCGATACTCATGGCCGTTGAACATTAGAGCGCCGGCGTGAGGTTTCCGAATGCCGCTGATAATCATGCCGAGCGACGATTTGCCGGCCCCGTGTTCCCCGACAATGGCATGGATTTCCGCGGGCGCAAGGCTGAAACGAATGTTCTTGAGCGCCCTGAATTCGCCGTAATCCAGGCTGAGATTGCGTACGGTCAAAACGTCCCCGTTAGTCTTGGGCGGTGGCGATGCCATATTTTTCGAGTTTGCTATACAGGGTGCTGCGGCTCATGTTCAATACGCGGGCCGCCTTTTTCTTATTATAGTTCACGGTTTTCAACGTTTTGATAATCAGCGTTTTTTCCAGGTCTTCGCGGATATTATCCGACGTGTACGCTGATTTAACCGGGCTGAAATGCGGCGGGAGGTCTTCGACGCCAATCACGTCGCGCAGCGCGATGGCCGCCGCATAATTGACGGCATTCTTCAACTCGCGGATATTTCCGCGCCAATCATAATCCAGGAACGCTTCCAAAACCCTGTCGCTGATGGTTTTGACCTCAGTCGAATTCATGGCGGCATATTCGGCCAGAAAATGCTCGACCAGCAGCGGAATGTCCTCTTTGCGTTCGCGCAGCGGCGGCAAATGGATAATGGCCGTGTTCAGGCGGTAAAACAGGTCCTCCCGGAATTGTCCGCGTTCGATCAACCCGCTCAAATCCTTGTTGGTGGCGGCGATAAAGCGCACATCCACTGTAATGGTGCGTTCGGCTCCGATTCTGCGAATCTCCTGATTTTGCAGGGTCCGCAGAATTTTGGCCTGGATGGTCAGCGGCATATCGCCGATTTCGTCCAGGAAGAGCGAACTCTCATGGGCGCGTTCGAACACTCCGCGAAAGAGGGTCTCCGCGCCGGTATACGCGCCTTTCTCATGGCCGCATAACTCGTTATCCAGGAGCGATTCGGGAAAGGCCGCACAATTGATTTTCAGCAGTTTGCGGGCGTTTCGGGCAGAATTCAGATGAATGAAATCCGCGATAATCTCTTTGCCAGTGCCATTTTCCCCCGTAATCAGAATGGGCAGGTTCGTCACGGCTAATTGCCGGGCTTTTTGGCACAACTCGATCATGCTGGCGTGGCGGGTGATCATGCGCGGGGAAAGATCGCGCAACCGATTCTTCAAATGGCGATTTTCCTCGCTGAGGTTCGACAGCTTGATCGCATTTTCGACGATCGTGACCAGTTTATTGAAATTCACTGGCTTGGTCACGTAGTCGAACGCCCCCAGTTTAATCGACTGGACGGCAGTTTCAATGGAGGCATGGCCCGTGATCATAATCACCGGCATCCCCGGACGGCATTGGAAGAGGTCTTTCAGAACCGTGATCCCGTTTTCCGCGCCCAGCATGATGTCGAGGAGCACCACATGGATATGCTGGCGCGCACACTGCGCCAGGGCGTCGGCCCCGGTTTGCGCATGCAGGGTCTGGTATCCCAGGTGGTTGAAGTTCTGCGCCAGGCTGGCATATACTTTGATCTGATCATCGACGATGAGGATTGTCGCCTGCATAGTGTCGTGTTTTCGGGCATCGATTGTGACTGAGGTGTGTTCGATATTCGGACACTTTTTTCCTTTTTAGAGACTCGGATGTCAAGCTTTATTTTGTCTCTCGCCAGAACTCGCAAGCCTACAGAGGGTTAGCGTCTTTGGGCAGACGCCTCTGCGCAGTTGGCATCACACTTGCTTCTCTCTATCGGCAGAACCTTCAAGGATTCGTCTCCGGTCACAGACACAAACACAGGGAGGTGATGCCGCGGACAGAGAAATGAGCAGACGAAGTGGGTATATTGTCGAAGCCTATCGTATAACCAAAGAATTTCACTACAGAAGGAGTAATCATGATGACAACATCTCGAAAACCCGTGTTTTTCACAACCGCTCTGCTGATCGCGCTCACTGCCAGCCTGATCGTCTTGCCGGCATTGGCTGCCGAGAAAACCTTTGTGATGGTGCCAAAGGCCGTCCACCCGTATTATGAACCCTGTTATGAAGGCTTTAAAGCGGCGGGTGAAAAATATGGAATCACGGTTGAATTCGAAGCTCCCCAGCAGCAGCAGTTGGAAATGCAAGTCAGAGTCATCGAAGACTTGATCGCGCGCGGCGTGGATGGGATTGCCCTTTCAGCCCTGGATGACGCCGGTCTTGTAACGGTCATTGATGAAGCGCTGGCGGCCGGCGTGAAGGTGCTGACCTTTGATGCGGAAGCGCCGTCCACCAAAGCGTTGAGCTACATCGGCACGAATAATGGCGCCGCCGGATATCAAGCCGGTAAAATGATGGCGGAATTGATGGGCGGCTCTGGGAAGATCGCGCTGTTGCAGGCCACATTTGGCGCAGTGAACCTGAATCGCAGAACGGAAGAGTTCAAACGGGCGATGGCGGAACTGGCCCCGGACATCGAAATCGTCGCGGTGGAAGAATATCATGGCGATCATGCGCAGGCGGTCAGTAAAATCGAAACGTTATTGGAGACCTATCCGGATATCAAAGCGTTCTTCGGCATTTCGGCCAATGGCGCGCCGGCCGCTGCCACCGTGCTCAAAGAACAGGGCAAAGTGGGCCAGATTCTCGCAGCCGGTTTTGATGATCTGAAAGACACGCTGGATGGCGTGCGCGACGGTCGCATCGCCTTCTGTCTGGTGCAAAAGACCTTCAAAATGGGCTGGTTGTCGGTTGAAAACCTCCTGGATGCGACGGACGGCAAAGAGATTCCCAAGAATATTGATACCGGGATGCTGGTGGTGAATAAGGATAACGTGGATACGTATATGGCCGATATGAAAAAAGAATTTACCGAGTAGGACACCGGGGCGGTAATCGGTTCAAACCTGACAGGTTTTCCGAAACCTGTCAGGTCTCAGGAATGACCTGATTGTTTTTCATCTTCATGACGCTTTCCAGGCTGTTCATGTAGAAAACAGGGGAATATAATCCATGCGCATACCCAATTTCATTGTCCGTATTTTTGCGAAGCGCGAAGCCGCCATTTTTCTGGCGTTGGTCGGAATCTCTGTGGGGATTTCGCTCTTTGCGCCGCGCTTTGCCACCGCCAAAAATTTCTATCTCGTCACCCGCCAGATCTCATTTGTGACCATTGTGGCCCTGGGGGAATTGTTTGTGATTTTGACGGCCGGGATTGACCTGTCGGTTGGGTCAGTCGTTGGCTTCAGCGGGGTCATTACGGGACTGGCGATGACGGCTGGCATTCCCGCCATACCGGCCTGCGCCCTGGGACTGCTGGCCGGCGCGGGATTGGGGTGCATCAATGGCATCCTTGTGGCGTATGTGAAGATCGCGCCCTTTATCGTGACCTTAGGAATGTTGAGTATCGCTCGCGGCGCGATTTGGGGAGTCACAAAAGGGTGGCCGATTACGAACATTTCCCCATCAATCCTGTTTATTGCGCAGGGACAGTTCCTGGGAATTCCGGTGTCGGTGATTATTGCGGTGTGCCTCGCGCTGATCGCCCATATTATCCTCCGGTACACGATTTTTGGCCGCCGAACCTTTGCGATAGGGGGCAATGAGGAGGCCACCAGTTTATCCGGGATTCCGGTGAAAAAGATGAAGCTCATGATTTACGGGATTTCAGGCTTACTCGCTGCGATGACCGGGATTATGTTGGTGGCCCGGCTGAATTCCGCGCAACCCACCAGCGGGGAAGGCATGGAACTGGACGCGATTGCGGCAACCGTCATCGGCGGCACCAGCCTGATGGGCGGCGTTGGCAGCGTTCCCGGCGTGTTAATCGGCGCGGCGATCATGGGCGTCATTCGCAATGGGCTGGTGATGATGAAAGTGTCGCCGTACTGGCAAACCCTGGTGATCGGAACGATTATCATCCTGGCGGCGGTCGTGGACAAGGTTAAAAATAAATAAGGACAGCAGGCGGAACAGGAACTATGGAACCGTTGTTGGTTGAAATGCAAGGCATTACGAAAGCGTTTCCCGGAGTGTTGGCGCTGGAACAGGTTGATTTGACGGTGCGGAAAGGCGAAATTCTGGGCTTAATCGGCGAGAATGGGGCCGGCAAATCCACGCTCATGAAGATTTTGACCGGCGTCTATCAGGCCGACGCCGGCGCCATCACCTATAAAGGGGAACGTTTCGCGCTGAAAGAGCCGGGCGACGCCTATCGGAACGGCATCAGCATCATCTTTCAAGAATTCAATCTCTGCCCGAACCTTTCCGCCATGGAGAATATCTTTCTCGGCAAAGAAATCGCCTTCAAAGGGACCGGCTTCATCAACGCTAAAAAGGCGCGTACTGAGGCTGAACAGTTTTTCCGCCGGTTGAAAATCGAGATCGATCCTGACGCTGAGGTGCGCAAGCTGGGCGTCGCGCAGCAGCAAATGATTGAAATTGCCAAGGCGCTGTCGTATGATACGCAACTGCTCATTATGGATGAACCGACTTCCTCGCTGGCCAGCGCCGAAGTGGAGAATCTGTTTGAGATTGTGCGGGATTTGCAAACGCATGGCATCGCCGTGGTCTTCATTTCCCATAAACTGGATGAAATGCTGGCCATTACCGACCGCATCGCGGTGCTGCGGGATGGGAAGAATGCCGGGGAATTACCGACGGCGGACGCGACCAAAGATCAGTTAATTACCCTGATGGTTGGCCGTGAATTAACGCATTTTTTCAGCCAACGTAAGGCCGCCCCCAGCCAGGAAGTCACGTTCGAAGTCCAACATCTGTCGGGCCTGCCGAATACCAAAGACGTGTCGTTTCAACTGCATAAAGGTGAAATTCTTGGTCTGGCCGGTCTGGTGGGAGCCGGCCGAACCGAACTGGCGAAGCTCCTGATCGGCGCCGCGCCGAAAACGGACGGCGTCACGATCCTGCATAACCGGGAAGTGCGGATTGACAACCCTGAGATCGCTGTTGACCATGGGATCGCGTATCTGCCGGAAGATCGGAAGAATTTGGGGTTAATTCTGCCGATGACCACCCAGGAGAATCTGTCCATGAGTATTCACAAAAAGCTCAGGAAACTCCTGCATTTTATTGATCACCGGAAGGAAACCGCGATCTGCCAGACGTATGTTGACCGTTTACAGATTAAGGTGGCGTCGCTCGCGCAAGTCGTCAAACACCTCAGCGGCGGCAACCAGCAAAAAGTGGTGATTGGGAAATGGCTGGCCACCGCGCCGTCCGTGTTTATCCTGGATGAACCGACGCGTGGCATTGATGTGGGCGCGAAAGCGGAAGTGCATCGCATTATTGCCGAATTGGCCGATGAAGGGGTTCCGATTCTGCTCATTTCGTCGGAACTCCATGAGATTATGGGACTTTCCGACCGCATTCTGGTTATGCATGACGGCCGGATTACGGCAAACCTGTCACGCGCAGACGCTGATCAGGAAACGATTATGAAGGCGGCTGTCAACTAAAAGGCTGTCTGAAAAATGGCGATTACCTTTCTTAGTCCCGGAGGGACGGTATCTGTGTAGCCCAGGGCGTCAGCCCTGGGTCGCCAGAAAAAACCCGACCCTCGCGTTCTCCGCCGCCTTCGGCGGCGGAGAACGCGAGGGAAATTGGGGGGGACAAACACCCCAGGGCTGACGCCCTGGGCTACACATATTTCGCCCCGCTGGGGCTATTTTCAAACAGTCTCTAAGCGCCGGAGGGTTTGCGAGTAACAACAATCAGAGGAGGTGATGTCTCGCAAGTTTGGAGAAGTCGTCAGAAAGTTATCTCGACGTATGACGTACACATGCAAGAAGAACTACGAACGTATCAATCAAAGGAGAAATATCATGAAGAAATTTTTGAGCATTGTAATCGTTGTGTTGTGCTGCCTGGCGTTAACCCTTCCGGGAATGGCTCAAGATAAGCCAAAAGTCGGGTTCCTGGTCCACGATCTGACGAACCCCTTCTGGAATACGCAGGCGCGGGGCGCGCAAGATAAAGCCAAAGAATTGGGGATCGAATTGGTCGTTCTGGACGCGCAGGTTGACCCGGCGCGTGAGATTAACGCCTGGGAAAACTGGATTACCGAAGGGGTGGCTGGGATCATGCTGTCCTGCGTGGATGAAGAAGCCAGTAAAGCGTATGCCAAACGCGCCCAGGAAAAGGGCATCTATGTGGTGGCGGCCGTGCATCCGTTAGCAGGGGCCGATGCGTCCTTGCAAAATGATGAATACAAGTATGGGTTCATCGCGGGCGAAGAAGCCGGCCGCTGGATCAACGAAAAATTGGGCGGCGAAGCCGAATTCGCTATTCTCTCGGCGGACGTGACCGCGTTTGTGATTCCGCGCAGCGACGGGATTCGGGATGGCGTGTTGTCCGTCGCGCCAAAGGCCAAACTCGTGGCGCGTCAGGATGCCTTCCAGACCGAGACCGGCATGAGGGTCACCGAGTCCATCTTGCAAGCCCATCCGAATGTCAAAGTGATTTGCGGCATGAACGACAGCGGCGCGCCCGGCGCGTATGAAGCCGTTCGGGCGGCCGGCAAGGATACTGACGACTTCTTTATT
>JAWOJC010000227.1:0-2905 GCA_046484315.1 Smithellaceae bacterium
ATCAAAACGAATTTACATTAATTTGTAAGTTGGTCGATTAACCGGTGGAAACATATCTCTTGCCATCGGCATTAAACCTTGACAGATGGGGGGCTTTATCTGTACGTGCAGGCAGCAAATTTGAGAACAGGAAAGGCAAGACCAGAAGATGTATGAAAACCCCCTGAAATTACTTATGAATCCGAAATCGATCGCGGTGGTCGGTGTCAACAATGATTACACGAAAATGGGTACGATTCAGTCGTTGAGTATAATCAAGGACGGTTACCAGGGCAAGTTTTATCCCATTCACCTCAAGGAAAAAGAAGTTTTAGGTTATCCCGCCTTTAGAACAGCGGCGGACTTACCGGAAGTTCCGGATCTGGCCGTTTTCATTGTGCCCAACCGTTCTATCGTGGAGCTCTTGGCTGATTTCGGCAGGATCGGCACCAAAAGGGCTGTAATTGTCACGGCGGGATTCCGTGAAACAGGCGAGGCCGGTCGAGCCATGGAAGATCAGATTAATTCGGTGGCTGCACAGTACGGTATTCGTTTTGTCGGTCCCAATTGTCTGGGGATCATCAATTCCGAGATCTCCCTCAATACCACGGTGGCTCCCTGGACAACCGGTCCGGGTAAGCTTGGCTTTGCCTCGCAAAGCGGCACCTACGTGACGCAGGTTTTGCCCTATCTGAAAAAGCGGGGGATCCGTTTCAGCAAGGCGATCAGTCTGGGGAACGAGGCCAATATCGATATTGTTGACGCGCTGGAGTATCTGGGACAAGACGAACAGACGAAAGCGATTATTCTTTACATCGAAGGACTCCGTGACGGCCGGCGTTTTGTGGAGGTTGCCCGCAGAATTACGCCGCACAAGCCGGTGCTCGCGAAATATGTCGGTGGCTCGGAATCCGGCGCGCGCGCGGGGTCCAGCCACACGGGTGCGATGGCCGGTCCCGATTTTCTCTATGACGGGATTTTCCGGCAGGCAGGGATTATCCGCGTGCACACGATTGAGGATCTCTACGCGCACGGCTGGACGCTGGCCACGCAGCCGCCGCTTCAGGGCAACAGGGTGGGTATCGTGACCAATTCGGGCGGCCCAGGGTCGTCGATTGCCTATACCTGCGACCGTGTGGGGCTGACCGTGCCGCGCTTTTCCGAGGGTTTGCAGCAGCAGATCCGGACGCTCATCGAGGCCCACGCTTCCGCGTCCAATCCGGTGGACCTGACTTTTGATCTGGGCATGGACAAATTAGCGGTCACGCTGCCGAAGATGATCATGAAAAGCGGCGAAGTCGATGCGGTGATTCTGCATGGCATCATGCATACGGGATTTCTGCGCGAGGTCTTTGGCCATGTACAGGATTTTCTGGGCGGCATGAGTTTTGAGGATTTCGTAAAGTTTCTTGAGCCCGTTTCCGAAGGCGCGTTCGGTTTGTCGGGCCGATACGCAACACCGCTTTTGATTTCGACTTTTTTTGATCACGAAGATGCCTACACGAAGGGATATCACGACCATGACACCCCTGTTTTTTACACGCCGGAAAACACCGCCCGCGCGCTGGGATCGCTATACCGCTACAAGAAAATTCAGGCGCGCGCGCAGGTGGCTGCTTGCGAAATGCCGGAGGTGAAGGCGCTGGCCACGGAAATGCTCAGTCGGGCAAAGGCGGAAGGCCGCGAGGCCTTGGACGAATATGAAGCCAAACAGCTGCTTGCGGCCTACGGCATGCCGATTACCCGCGAAGCACTGGTGATGACGAAGAAAGATGCGGTGGATGCTGCTGAACACATTCAGTATCCCGTTGTGCTCAAGGTTTGCAGTTGGGATATCCAGCATAAAAGCGGTAAAGGCTTAATCGCGCTGAATGTCGAAAATGCGGCGCAGGTCAAAAAAGCATTTGATCATATCCAAAAGGCGGCCGGTCGGCATGTGCCTGTGCTGGTGCAGGAGATGGTCAGGGGCAACAGGGAGTTTCTGGCCGGTATGACGCGCTTTGAAGGATTTGCGCCTTGCGTGGTGTTCGGTCTGGGCGGCGTGCTGACAGAGATTTACCGTGACACGACCATCCGCCAGGCACCGCTTTCTGCGATGGATGCCCATGAGATGTTCGCCGAAATCCGCACGGAAAAACTGTTGGGCGAGTATCGCGGAATGCCTCCTGTAAAACAAGACGCACTGACGGGCATTCTTCAGGCCGTGGGCGACATCGCGCTTCTGCATCCTGAAATCGCCGAGATGGATCTCAATCCGATTATCATTCGCGAAGATGAACCGATCGTTGCCGACGCGCTGATCATTATAAAAAAAGGATAAAGGTGCAAGGATCAACAAAAGGGGCGCAGATATTCGCACCCCTTTTGTTTGAGGGAAATTATTTCTTTTTGGCTTTGCTCAGCAGGTCACCGAAGGTGCCCATGGTTTTGGGGGACTTGGGCATATAGCTCTGATAGTCGTCGCCTTCTTCTTTGGATGTTGCCGGTTTCCCCTCGTCGTTGGATGCCAGATCCAGTGAGATTTTCTTATTGTCGCGGTCAATTTTTTCGATCTTGACGTCGATTTCACGATCCTTGGACAAGACGTCCTGGGCGTGTTTGATTTTCTTGCCTTTGCCCAGCTTGGAGATATGCAAAAGCCCGTCCACGCCCGCTTCCAGCGTGATAAATGCGCCGAAGTCCGTCAGCCGCGAGACCCTGCCCCTGTGTGTGCTGCCTTCGACATATTTCCGGATCACATCGTTCCACGGATCCGGCAGGGTGTCTTTAAAGGACAGTGTTACACGGTCGCCGAAATTTACCGGCGTACCACTGAATGCCTGCGCAGATTCGGTCGCCAATATTTCCTCGGTGGGAAGCGCTTGCATTGTTTCCACGACGACCGTGGACACGCTTACGCCTGGTTCGTCACTTCGAACAGGAGCGC
>JAWOJC010000070.1:0-5563 GCA_046484315.1 Smithellaceae bacterium
ACCAGGCCCGACATGCTTTGCGTTTTTTCGCGAATCCCTTTCTGGTCCACCGGCAACCGGCCTGTCAGCCAGGACAGATCCATTTGCAGCGCGGTGAGCGATTGCCCCAGTTCGTCGTGGATTTTGCGCGCGATACGCGTGCTTTCTATCTCGCGCACCGACTGTAGATGCACGGACAGGTTTCGAAGTTCTTCGCGCGAGCGCTCCAGTTCCTCCTGCGCCTTTTTTTGTTCGGTAATATCTTCGAAGGTGACGACAACGCGCCGTTCGCGCAGTTTTTCGCCGATGCGCGAGGCTTTCATGCGGCAGAGAATTTCGCCTCCGTCCTTGCGCCGGCAGGGATATTCCGTTTCAAACGTCCGCTGCCGTTCCAGGGTAGAATAGAAACGCTCGCCGATGGCGTCCGCCTCCTGTTCGTTTCGGTAAATCATGCGGATGCTCTTGCCGATCAACTCCTCGCGGTGCCACCCGAATATGGCTTTTACCGCGGAATTGGCGAAATTAATTCTTCGCTCATGCAGGCCGAGCACCGCCTGGGGTATCGCGTCGAGGATCGATGATTCCAGGGCTTCAAGCTCTTCGAGTCTGCGGCCGGCTTCCTTGCGTTCGGTCACATCCATGGAGTTGCCCAGAATCGCCCGCTTGCCCTTGTACTGAATGGACATGACGGTTTCCATGATCCACTTGATCCGGCCGTCTTTGGTGGTAATGCGAAATTCATAAGGAGAAAAGCGCTGCTCCTTGATCATCATCATGGCGTTTTTACGCGTTTTACGCCGGTCTTCCGGCAAAATCAGCGATGAAGGATTCATGGTGAGCAGCTCAGAGCGTGTGTAACCTGCGTATTCCTGAAAATGGGAATTGATAAACTGAAAATGCTTGTTTTGCATGATATAGAAACCCACCTGCGAACTGTGGGCAAGGATTTTGTAGAGATTTTCTTCAGACGCCGAACGGGCAGAAGGGGGCGGGTTTTGAGCCAACTGCCGCGTGAGATTTTCCACCTGTTCCAGCAGATCTTTTTTGGACATTCTTTCCAGGTTCACCGCAGTTATCCTCAGCGTCTTGCAGACGGGACATATAACCACAAATGAATCTAAAAATAAACCCCTTTGAATTGAAACGGATAAAGACGGCGGGCGGTGCGCCGGAAAAAATGAAAGGCGGACGAGGGGCTTGCCCCCGTCCGCTCAGACAATGGCTATTTGGTTTGTTTGACCACACTCATGGCCGTGGCGATGATGGACGACATGTCTCCGAAATTGGCCGGCAGAATCAACGTGTTATTTTCTTTGGCGAGGTTGCCGAACTGCTCGACGAGTTTTTCCGCCACGCGCAGTTGCACCGCTTCGATGCCACCTTGCACTTCAATGGCAGCGGCCACCGATTTTAAACCGTCCCCCGTGGCAGCAGCTATCGAGCGGATGGCTTCGGCCTGACCGTTGGCTTCGTTAACCTGCTTTTGCATGACCGCCTCGGATTCCAGCACAACCTTCTGTTTCTGGCCTTCGGCCACGTTGATGGCGGACTGTTTTTCACCTTCCGACTTTAAAATGATCGCGCGCTTTTCGCGTTCGGCCTGCATCTGTTTTTCCATGGCCTTCAGAACCGTTTCCGGCGGCACGATGTTTTTGATTTCATAACGCAGAATCTTCACGCCCCAGGTGCGCGACGCGTCGTTGATCGCCGACACGATCATGGAATTGATGGTGGTTCTTTCCTCAAAGGTTTTATCCAGATCAATCTTGCCCACTTCACTGCGCATGGTGGTCTGGGCCAGCTGAATGATGGAAAAATAGTAGTTGCTGATGCCGTAGGACGCCATCTGCGGATCGAACACCTGAATGAAAATCACGCCATCCACACCCACCTGCACGTTGTCCCGGGTAATGCAGACCTGCTCGGGAATATCGACGGTCTGTTCTTTGAGCGTATGCTTGTAAGCAATTCTATCCACAAAGGGAATAATGTAACTGATGCCCGCGTTGAGCACCCGGTTGAATTTTCCCAGCCGCTCGACCACATAGGCGCTTTGCTGCGGAATAATGCAGACGCCCTTTACAATGACGATCACCGCCAGTAAAGCCAGAACTACTAATACAATTTCCATAACCTGCTCCCCCTTTAATTTTTAGGTGACTGATTTCACTTTGACGCGAATACCTTCCATGGCGATGATTTCCGTCGTGGCGCCTTCGCTGATGACTTGCGCTTCGTCACTGAAAGCAATCCAGTCCGAACCGCGATACCGGATGGTTCCCTCCCCGCCCGCAGGAATGTCTTTGATGACGGTGACGCGCTGCCCCGCGTAATCGGGCGGCAGATCCCCATGGCCTGCAAACAGTTTGCGGGCCGACTTGCGCAAAAGCAGCATCAGCAAAAGCGATGACGCTGAAAAAACGACCAGTTGACTGCTGAAGGATCCTGTCAGTTCAAGCCAGGTGGTCAGCGCGACGATGAGTGCGCCCAGGCCGATGAAACACAAGATGAAACTCAGTGTCGCCAGTTCCGCAATCAGCAGCAAAAGACCGACTGCCGCCCAGACCATCGCCGGTGTAAAAGTAAAATTTTCCATAGCGCCTGTCCTTTCGCGGGTTCAGGACCACTCGACCCGCCGATATTTTGATACGTAAAAAGTCAATTCATTCGATGGGCGGGAGTATAAAGGAGAAGCCTCATCGCCGTCAACAACATTATAGAATCATCTATGCCCGGACGGGCGGGGCGAAGCGCCGGAGAGGAGAACCGTCAAAATAAAATCAGTAGCGATTGACAGGTGACTTTCCTTATGGTAGCTATTCTACCGTCAGTAAGTTCAATGCGGACGAAGACCTTCCCATGAACGGCGAATGCAACTTAACGTCACGGAGCCATCGGCACTTGATACCTCAGGACAAACATAAAATGGTCTGTCAACAGAGACGAGACCGCGAAAAAGCACAACGGATCGAGAGCATCCTGGAAGCCGCCAAAAAAGTTTTTGACTCCAAAGGCTATCTCAAGGCCACCATGAATGACATCGCGCTGGCGGCTGAAGTGACCAAGCCCACCATTTACCTGTATTTCAAAACCAAAGACGATCTGTTTTTCACCCTCATGCTGCCTCTGATCGACACGATACACGAAAAACTCGAAGGCGTCGAAACCGGCCTCCGAACTGGAAAAATTTCCAACGGCACCCAGCTGATCACCTCAATATTTAAAGCCTTTTATGAGGCCTACGAACGCCTGCCGGAAACCTTCCGCGTGATCACGCTGTTTCAGCAGCAGGGGCTGATGGGAGAATTAAGGCCGGAAGTGGGCGATGCCTTAAACGACCGGGGCCGGAGCAATTTCATACAGCATCGCCGACTGCTCAGTGAAGGGATGGCGAAGGGCATGATCAAAAAAGAGAATGTCCATGAAATGGCGGATGTCATCTGGGGGTCGTTTGTCGGCATTATTCAACTGGAGGAGGCAAAGTCCTCCGGCCTCAAGAATAAGCAGCTGAAGGAAAATACACTTAGCCTGGCGCAAAAGCTGATTGCGGAGGCCATGACGATTAAAAGTAAAGGAACGAAAAAATGAAAATGACGGGCACGGCAAAACTGATCAGGCAGGTAAAAGCAGAAGGACGTCTCACCCTATCCGAATCCGAATCCAAAAAAATATTGAAAGGCTACGGTGTACCGGTTACGCCGGACCGTGTGGTAACCACGATTAGCGACGCGCTGGCACAGGCGAAAAAAATGGGCTACCCCGTCGTGCTCAAGGGACACGGTTCGAAATTAACGCACAAAACCGAGCGAGGGCTGGTGTGCGTCAATCTAAAATCGCAGGCGGAATTGCGGCAGGCTTTCCGGGACATCACAAAGGCGGCAGGGGCTGACGGCGAAGGCTGTCTTTTGCAGCCTTATGTGGCAGGCAGGCGGGAATTTGTGGCGGGGCTGATCCGCGATCCCCAGTTCGGGCCGGTCGTCATGTTCGGCCTGGGCGGCATCTTTACCGAGGCGTTGGCCGACACGGCGTTTTGCATCGCTCCCGTTGACGAACGTCAGGCGCTGTCCATGATACAGCAGCTCTCATCGAAAAAACTGCTCGGGGCTTTCCGCGGCGAAGCGCCGGCAAACATCAAGGGGCTCACGGCAGCGCTGGTCGGCCTGTCCAGACTGGGCATGGAAGAACCGGATGTGCAGGAAGTGGATATCAATCCGCTGAT
This sequence comes from Smithellaceae bacterium, assembly GCA_046484315.1. Classification (GTDB taxonomy): domain Bacteria; phylum Desulfobacterota; class Syntrophia; order Syntrophales; family Smithellaceae; genus UBA8904. The sequence goes on from JAWOJC010000070.1 coordinate 4,199, forward strand.
TATCAGCCCCCGGGGCAAGGTGACCGCCGTGGATGCGCTGATCGTACTGGGCAAAAATCAAACAGCCGCAGCAAAACCGACGCCTGCGGAAATCAAAAAACTTCATAGCGCCATCGACGTCATGACGAATCCGAAATCCATCGCCGTCATCGGCGCGACCCGCACGCATTCGGAAGGTTTTCCCGGCATGTTCGCCTCTATTGAATCTTACGGTTATCCGGGCGAACTGTACCCCATCAATCCTAAAGCGGACGAAATTCTGGGACGCAAAGCCTACTCCAGTGTGAAAGCCATCGGCAAACCGGTGGATCTGGTCGTCGTCTCCGTCCCCGCGCCTTACGTTCCGGCGGCGCTGAAAGACTGTGTCGCTGCGGGCTGCAAAAATGTACATATCTTTTCTTCCGGCTTCAAGGAAACCGGGGAACCAGACGGCATTGCACTGCAAAAGGAAATAGAAACCATCGCCCGCGAGGGCGGGCTCAACATTGTGGGTCCGAATTGCATGGGCATGTATGTCCCGAAAGCACGGCTGGTCACCTGGGGCAAAGCGCCCGGCAAACAGGGCCCCGTGGCTTTCGTCAGTCAAAGCGGCGGCAACGCGCAGGATTACACCTATTACGCCGCTGAAAAATTCGGCGTGTATTTCAGCAAAGTCATCAGCTACGGCAATGCCCTCACGCTCGACAGCAGCGATTTTCTTGAATATCTCGGGCAGGATGATGAAACGGAAATCATCACGATGTATCTTGAGGGCGTCAAAGACGGCCGCAGACTGCTGGATCTGGTGACACGCATCAACAAAACCAAGCCGGTCATTATGATCAAGGCAGGGTTGACCGAATCCGGCGCGCGGGCCGTGGCCTCGCATACCGGATCGCTCGCCGGGGGTGGAAAGATCTGGGAGGCGTTCTTCCGGCAAACGGGTGCGGTGCGCGTTGAATCGCTCGAAGAACTGGCCGAGACCGCCTGCGCCTTTGAACAACTCGGCAAAATCAAAGGCCGCGGTGTCGCAGTCATCGGCACGGGCGGCGGCGTGGGCGTCGCAGCGGCGGACGCCTGTTCACACGAAGGTTTGAACCTGGCGCCTTTCCATGAAAAACTCATGTCCGATCTGCGCGAATTCATTCCACCGGCAGGCAATATGATTCGCAATCCGCTCGATGCGCACCTGATTCTTGTTGAACCGGATCTTCTGGGAAAAACGCTGGATATGCTCGCGGCACAGCCCTATCTGGATATGTTTATTATTTCTCTGCATATGGACTGGCTTTTCAGCCGGGGACAGGGAGAAGCCACGCGCCGGATCGCTCATTATATTGCCGATGAAGCACGCGCACATCTCGCGGGCAAACCGCTCGTTGTCGC
>JAWOJC010000121.1:0-4869 GCA_046484315.1 Smithellaceae bacterium
CCGATCTGGCCGGGATCAGCCGGATTCAGTATCCGCCCAATGTTCGCATCATCCGCGTGCCCTGCACGGGCAGAATCAATCCTTTTTATATCGTCAAGGCGCTTCAGGAAGGGGCAGACGGTGTTTTGGTTTCGGGTTGCCATCCGGGTGAATGCCATTACATATCCGGCAATTTAGTGGCCCGCCGAAAATTTGCCGCGTTAAAAAGTTTTTTAAATTACATCGGCGTGGAAGGCGACAGAACGCTCTTTACCTGGGTCTCCGCCTCCGAAGGCGACCGCTTCGCCCAGGTCATCAAAGGCGCGACAGCCAAAGTCAAAGCCCTGGGACCTGCGGCTAAGATGGTCAAACATCTTTCATAAGAAAGGTCAACGGCCAGCATGGCGAGATGCCGCGACGGTGATCGTGAATATCGATCGCGCAAAGTCAAGCACGGTTGCCGGAAGCGATCAGGCTTCTGCGCATTGAAGCCCTGCCAACTGTTCTTCATCGAGAAGACCTGCCGCATCATTTCTCAATGCATGGACCATATTTCTATGGTCTGATCCATTCCGGCTTTCTTAACTATCACCATGATTGCGAGGTTTCCATATGATAACGCACACACGCTAGATCAAATTCATTATAGTTATATAATCGCTTTATATATAACTATAATGAATTTGATCTATAGGTATTGGTCATATATATAGCCCGACGTGCGGTCCATCCGCGAAAAAGCAGGATGTCGGGGTATTCTTTAAGTATTCGTTTTTCGGTTATTCCCCCGGTTCTACCCTTACTCATCAGGAGACCCGTTCATGGGCCAGGAAGTTTTTAAAGACGCTATCCCTGCATCCGCTTCGGATGAACAAGAATTGCGCTTCATCGTGCGCGCTGTGAGCCATACCTTCTCTAACGGAACTCAGGCGGACATTAGCGTTTTAAACAACGTCTCTTTTGATGTCGCCTCGCACGAGTTTTTGTCCGTCGTCGGCCCGAGCGGCTGCGGTAAAAGTACCCTGTTGAACATCATGTCGGGCCTGCTGGCGCCAACGGCAGGATCGGTGCTCTTGGACGGCGAAGCGCTTCGGGGAATTTCAAAAAAAATCGGTTATGTCTCTCAGATGGACTCGCTGCTCCCGTGGCGAAGCGTACTGGATAATGTCACGTTCGGCCTTGAATTTCGCAACGTCAAAAAGAAAGAGGCCCGAGACATCGCCATGCGCCTGATTGCGGAGTCGGGTCTTTCCGGTTTTGAAAATAACTATCCGCACGAACTCTCCGGCGGCATGAAAAAGCGCGTGGATATTATTCGGGTGCTGGCCATCGATCCGGAAGTCATCATCATGGACGAGCCGTTTGCGGCGCTGGATGTGTTTACACGCGAGATGATGCAGGAGTACATTCTCCATATCTGGAAAAAGACGCGCAAGGCGATTATTTTTGTCACGCATGATCTAACCGAAGCCATTACGCTTGCCGACCGCATTGTGTTGATGTCGGCCAGGCCCTCCACCATCAAAGCACAATACGACATCCCGCTGCCCCGGCCCCGGTCTCCTCTGGAAATTCGCTACGATACAACCTTTATCGATCTGCACCGGCTGATCTGGCGTGATCTGAAAGTGGAAGTAGAGCGGTCCCGTGCGGGGGTGCATTGTGTGGAATAAAATGTCCGATCGGTTCAAAACCAACATCCTGAGGATTCTCTTTGTTTCGACGCTGCTATTGATCTGGGAGGCGCTGGCCCACTGGGGATGGGCGGACCCGTTTTATGTCAGCCGGCCTTCTGCCATCCTGATCGATTTTAAAAATCTTTTTGCCTCGGGTGAAATCTGGCCCCACATCTCGATTACAATGCAAGCCATGCTGATCGGTCTTTTTCTGGGGTGCGCAGGCGGCGTGATCATGGCGTTTGTCATGGCGCGATTCACAATGGTTGAAAAGATTATGGACCCGCTCATTGTCGCCATTTACGGCATTCCCAAGCTTGCCCTGGGGCCGCTGTTTATTTTGTGGTTTGGTCTGGGCATCAACTCAAAAATATTTCTGGCCTTCATCTGGGTATTTTTCATCATGTATTTTAACGCCTACGGCGGCTTTAAAAACGTCGAGTCCCGGCTGGTGAACGCGGCGAAACTCATGGGCGCCAGCCGCGCGCAAATTATTTTGAAAATCGTTCTCCCGTCGAGCCTGCCGTGGCTTTTTACCGGCCTGCGCGCGGGGCTGGGCGTGGCGCTTTTGGGCGCCATTGTCGGCGAATACATCGGGGCCATGGCTGGCCTGGGGCATCTGGTGCAATATGCCGGCAACATGTTCAACACCACGCGGGTTTTCTCCACGATTCTGGTGATGACCATTTTAATGATGCTGATGAACGAAGGCGTCAAATACGCGGAGCACCGGATTCTTCGCTGGCGCCCCTCAGAAGGTTAGATCAACCGCCTCGTGCGGATCATTTTACTCTAAAAGGAGATGTGTATGAAAAAATTGTATTGTTTGGTTCTGGGCGTGCTTTGCCTGGTTCTGGCGGCGACACCTGCCTGGTGTGACAGCAAATCGGCTGCAAGTTCAAAAATGACCGTCAAGAAAGTCGTCATCGTCCAGCCGAATTATCTGGTGCCGTGGCTGCCGATCTATCTGGCCGATCAGTTGGGATATTTCAAGGAAGAGGGCCTCGACGTCGGATTTGTGACCGTTATGGGCGGACACAATGTTCATGCGGCGGTCATCAAGGGCGACGCGCATTTCGGCCTGACCGGCTACGAGCAGGTGCTCAAGACCTATCAGCAGGGGAAAAGCACGAAGATGATTATGACAACCACGAAGCTTCATCCCTGGTCGTATTTCGGTTCAAAGAAAATTAAAAGCATCGCAGACCTGAAGGGCAAGAAAATTGACGGCGGACTGGAGGGATCGTCCTACCGGTCGTTTGCCCGCGCCGTGGTCAAATACGGCGGCCTCGATCCCAATAAAGACGTCATGTTTGTGAACATTCCGCGCGGCTCCGAAATCGCCGCGCTGGAAAAAGGCGATATTGACGGCGTGCTCGGCATTGACAACATGAAAATTGAGCTTATTCGTCGCGGCTATCAACCGCTGGTGGACATGGTTGAACCGGCCCAGCACAAGGCGGTTATCGGGTATGATGAATATCCGTTGTTTGTCGTGCAAGTCAACGACGCACTGGTCAAGAATGATCCGGACATGATCCAGCGCTTCACCAACGCCGTGGTGCGCGCCATGTACTGGCAGAAAAGTCACAGCCCCGCCGAGGTAGCGGCAAAAGCCAGACCCACGTTTTCCAGTGCGGACCCCAAAGTCTTTGATGAAACCATCGCCTTTACGCTCAAGGCGCTGTCGATGGACGGATATTTTACAAAAGACGGTCATAAAGCCGCCGAAAAATTCGGTCTGGATGTGGAATTCATCACAGCGCCGGTGGCCATGGAGCTGGTCGTGGATGAGACTTTCCTGAAAAAGGCGCACGAAAAATACAAAAAATGAAAATAAGAAATAAAGGGAGGAACCTATGAAAGAAGGCGTTGAACCTCTGGTGAATGACGGATTTGCCGGTGAATCGGCAAAAAGGTGTTTAAGCTATATTCAGGCACAGCGGGAGAAAGGTAAGAACGTCATCGGGATTTACTGCGGCTACGCACCGATGGAAGTCATCCGCGCGGCGGGCATGGTGCCGGCGGTGCTGTGCGCCTTTGCCGACAAGACCATCGCAGCCGGTGAGGAAGTGCTGCCGGCAAACCTCTGTCCGCTCATCAAATCGAGCTACGGATTTATCCGGACGGACACCTGTCCTTTTTATTCTCTGTCTCAGGCGGTGATTGCCGAGACGACCTGTGACGGCAAGAAAAAAATGTTTGAGCTGATCGCGGACATCAAACCCACCCACGTGATGGATTTGCCCCAGCTTCCGGATCAGAAGGAAGCCGAGGACAACTGGACGGTGATGATCCGGAAGCTTGCCGGATTTCTGGAGCAGACCTTCGAGTGCAAAGTGTCGGATGCAGACGTTGAAACAGAAATAAAAAATACGAATCTGAAAAATAAGCTGCTCAATGAGATCTTCGATTTTGCGGCGCTGACGCCTTTACCCATCACCTGGCAGGAAATCTATGATCTGACCTATCTGGGCCAGGTGGCCACCACTGAAGATATGCTGCCGCTTCTGGAGGCGTCTCTTATCAAACTCCAGAAGCGCGTGGCCGATGGCATTTGTCACGGCACAACGAAGTCTCCGCGTGTTTTGGTCACCGGCTGTCCGGTAGGCGGCGATGCGACGAAGGTTTTCAAAATCATCGAAGAGGCGGGCGGCGTCATCGTGTATCTGGACGCCTGCACGGGGATGAAAGCCTATGCGGGACATTTTGAGGAAAATGCAAAAGACCCGTATCGCGCGGTGTCCCGCCGGTATCTGGACGTACCCTGCTCCTGCATGACGCCCAACACAGGACGCCTGACGGAGCTCGACCGGATTATTGAAAAGTTCAGGCCCGATGCGGTGGTGGATGTCGTGCTGCATGCGTGTCATTCCTACAATATCGAATCACAGAAAATTAAAGAGCGCATCGCCGCGAAATACGGATTGCCGTTTTTAAAAATCGAAACGGATTATTCGCAAAGTGATGTGGGGCAGCTGCGCACCCGCGTGGAAGCCATGCTGGAAATGGCGCATAAATAATAATAATTGTAGGGAACCGCTCGCGAGCGGTTCCCTACAGGATTTGAGGACGTGATAATGGGTGAAATAATAATCGTCAACGCGACAGGACTGGCCTGCCCGCAGCCGGTGGTTTTGGCCAGGCAGGCCATTGAAGTAAACGAGCAAGTCAAAGTTATCGTCGATAATGAAACGGCGCTGGAAAACGTCAC
>JAWOJC010000115.1:0-7739 GCA_046484315.1 Smithellaceae bacterium
GGCTTTGTGCCTTACGGACCCGGCTCCTACATTCCGCATTCCATTTATTGTAACGTCGGCCGCTGCCTCTCCGGTGAAGCGGTCTGGAGAGAAGCGGAAATTCTGTGCGACATCGCCGGCGGCGTTGTGGCCACTTTCCCCTTCGAAAAAGATTTCGCCAATCCGGAAACCGGCGAACTCTTGATGCGATACGTTAAGCGTAACCCGAAGATACCAGCAGAAGACCAGGCTCAGCTCTGGCGCTACCTGGGCGAGTACCTGTGCTCGGGCATGGGCGGCGTCACCAACGTCGGCAACTATCACGGCGGCGGGTCTCCGATCATGGAGCAGATTGCCATCACGACGCAGTATGATATTGAATCCCGCAAAAAGGTCATCCGTCACATTGCCGGCATGAGCGGCGGCGACGGCGACGCGCTGGCGAAGAAAAGTCGTAAATAACCGTTGAGGAAAGAGGCCTGAAATATTTCAGGCCTCTTTTGTTTGCGTGAGCCCCCATAAAAAGAAAGGAAGATGAAGCCATGAGAACAAAGCAGGATTACATCAAAGGCCTTTCCAAGATGAAAAGGAACATTTATTTTGACGGGCAATTGATCGACCGGACCGATGAATTGCAGATGGATTGTCTCAATACCATCGGAACCACCTATGACGAGGCGGCCAAGCCGGAAAATGAATATCTGTTGACGGCGACTTCCCATTTAACGGGGGAGAAGATCAACCGCTTCACACACATCCATCAGAACAAGGAAGACCTGCACAAAAAGCAGGATATGACCCGTATGCTGTGCCAGAAAGTCGGCGGCTGTATTCAGCGCTGCATGGGCATTGACGGCACGAACGCGATTTACAATGTTTCTTACGAAGCGGACAAACTCAACAACGGCGCCACGCAGTATCACGAGAACTTCAAGAAGTGGCTGACCCGCTTTCAGACAGAAGATCTGATTGGCTGCTGCGCGCAGACCGACACCAAAGGCGACCGCATGTTGCGCCCCGCCGAACAGCCGAATCTCGACTCCTATGTGCGCATCAAAGAACGCACCAAGGACGGTATTATTGTCGAAGGCTGCAAGGTCCACATTTCTGAAGCGTCCGTGGCGGATGAAGTATTGGTTCTTCCAACCCGCGCCCTGCGCAAGGAAGACAAGGACTACGCGGTGGCTTTCGCTATTCCCGGAGACTGGGAGGGATTGAAGCAAGTCGTTACCGTTCACAACCTTCGTCCCCGCGAACATTACAAACGCGGTTTTGTGCCGGGTGCGACCGATTCCTATATGATCTTTGAAAACTGCTTCGTACCCTGGGAGCGCGTCTTTCTGGCCGGTGAACATCAGCATGGCGGTGTTCTCGCCCTGCTGTTTGCTTTGTTCCACCGTCATTCTTATTCCGGCTGCAAACCGGCCATCGGCGACGTCATCCTGGGATCGGCTGCTTTGGCCGCGGAAGTGAATAATATCCACAAAGCAGAACATGTGCGTGAGAAGCTGGCCGAAATCATCATGACGATTGAACTGGGTTATGCCGCGGGTTATACCGCTTCCGATCTTGGAAAACCGGAAGTTTATATGCCGGGCATGGGCTTTGTGCCTTACGGACCCGGCTCCTACATTCCGCATTCCATTTACTGCAATGTCGGTCGCTGTTTGTCCGGCGAAGCGGTCTGGCGTGAAGCGGAAATTCTGTGCGATATTTCCGGCGGTGTCACGGCGACCTTCCCGCATGAGAAGGACTTTGCCAATCCGGCAACCGGCGAAGCGCTTTTGAAATACACGAAGCGTAATCCCAAGATGTCCGCAGAAGATCAGGCGCAGTTCTGGCGATATCTGGGCGATGTGCTCTGCTCGGCCACCGGCGGCATTGCCAACGTGGGCAACTACCACGGCGGCGGTTCTCCGATCATGGAGCAGATTGCCATTACCACGCAGTATGACATTGAGTCCCGCAAGAAGCTGGTGAAATACATCGCCGGCATGAGCGGCGGCGACCGCGAGGCGCTGGCGCCCAAAGCGGCGAAGAAATAATCAACCCCTTTAAACGCCGGATGTCGGAGAATGGTTTGCCTCCGCCATCCGGCACCTTTTACAAAAAGAGTTGCAAAAACCCTGCAAATCGTTTTGTCTAGTTAAAAAAATACGTAAGGAGAATATTTGCCATGTTTGATCTTTCAAAGTTTTCGTTGAAGGGGAAAGTCGCCATTGTTACCGGCGGCAGCCGCGGCATCGGTCAAGGGATTGCCTATGGTTTTGCCAAAGCCGGCGCGAAAGTTGTGATCACCAGTCGCAAGGCCGAAGACCTGGAAGCCACCGCCTGCCAGATGACGGACGTCGGCTGTGAAGTGCTGGTCGTGCCCGCGCACTTAGGCAGGATGGAAGAAATCCAGAGGGTCGTGGATTTGGTTGTGACAAAGTTCGGCCGTATCGACATTCTGGTCAACAACGCCGGCGCAAGCCCTGCGATGGCCTCCGTGCTGGAATCCGATGAACGCCTGTGGGACACCATCATGAACCTCAACCTCAAGGCCGTGTATTTCATGAGCCAGGCCGTCGCGAAGGTCATGAAAAAGCAGGGGGGCGGTAAAATTATCAATGTCGCCTCCATCGATGGCGTCAATCCCGAACCCGGCGTCAGCATTTATTCCATTTCTAAAGCCGGTTGCCGCCACATCACGCGCTCGTTTGCCATGGAGCTGGCTCGCGACAACATCCAGGTCAACACGATTCTGCCGGGACCGATTGAAACCAAAATGATGCAGTCCCACTGGTTCCATCTGACCCCGGAAGAGGCGGCCAAAGAACGGGAAGAACTGTGTAAGCACCTGCCCACCTGCCGGATCGGCGAACCGGATGAAATTGCGGGCGCCGCGATCTATCTGGCCTCCGACGCGTCGAGTTACACCACGGGTACGGAAATCATTATAGACGGCGGTCTGCTTTTAGGCGGCGCGCATCTGTAGAATGATCAACCGCCGTCGCCTGCGGTATTTTCTCACCTGACGACATGCGCCGCCACGGACTTCCGGTTCGGGCGGCGCACTTCGTCCATCTTCCATAAAGGAGACCGTTTGATGAAAACGCTCGAACATTTGTTATCCCCGATTAAAATCCGCTCCCTGGAAATTCCCAACCGCCTGGTGCTGCCGCCGATGGGCACCGGCTTGGGAAACGACGACTCCACCGTCAGCGACGCGAACCTGGCCTATATCAAGCGCCGGGCGCAAAGCGGCGTGGGGCTCTTCATTACCGAGATCACCTGCGTGCATCCGTCCGGTCTGGTCGCGTCTCACGCGCTGGGCGTCTGGGATGATAAATTTATTCCGGGTCTGACCAAATTGGCCCGGACCATCCATGCCGAAGGCGCCAAAGCCTGCATGCAGCTGCACCACTGCGGCCGAGAAAATTATCTGTTTCTCAAGCGGGGCAAGGCCATTGGGCCGTCGGCGGTTCCCAGCTTTATTTTCGGCGCGGTCGGCCTGCCCCGAGAGATGACGCTCGATGAAATTGCCGAGATCATCGCCGCATTCGGCGCGGGCGCCAAGCGCGCGAAAGCCGCGGGTTTTGACATGGTCGAGCTCCACGGCGCGCATGGTTATCTGCTGATGCAGTTTCTGTCGGGACACGCCAACAAACGAACTGATCAGTACGGTGGCGATTTTAAGGGACGCGCACGGTTTATGATCGAATGCATCGCTTCCGTGCGCAAAGCGGTAGGCCCCGACTTCCCCATTTCCATTCGCGTCTCCGGCGAAGAAGGCGTGAAAGACGGCTACGGCATTGACGATCTGCTGACCATCGTCCCCGATCTGGAGGCGGCAGGCGCGGATATGATCAACGTGTCGTTCAGCACGCATGGCTCGCCCGAGGTCAATATCGATACGCCCAATGCCAGCGCCCCCATTGAATATGCGCCCGGCTTTAAATCGTATCTCGCGCGCAAGGTCAAAAGCGTGGCCACCGTGCCCGTGATTTCCGTCGGACGTTACACCGATCCGTTTTTCATGGATGAGGTGATCGCCCGGGGCGACGCGGATTTAATTGCCGTGGGACGCCAGAATCTGGCCGATCCGGATTTCCTCAAAAACGCCATGGCCGGTCATCCCGAAGACACGCTGGAATGTCTGGCCTGCAACCAGGGCTGCATTGAACGCGAAGCGCTCGAGCTCAAGCCCGTTCGCTGCGCGATCAATCCGCAGACCGGTCAGGAATTGATTCGTCCCGAAGGTCCGGCCAAAACAAGGCAAAATGTCTGGGTGGTGGGCGGTGGTCCTGCTGGCCTTACGGCGGCGCTCGAAGCCGCGCGTCTTGGCCATAGTGTCACGCTCTATGAGCGCGAAAATCGGACCGGCGGAAACGTTCACTATGCCGCGCTTTCGCCGCACAAAGACATCTACGAGCGCTACATTCAGACGCTCACCGCCAAATGCCGAAAGCAGGGTGTGGATATTCGCCTGAACACCAACGTCACCGAGGCCATGCTTGATGAAGGCAAACCCGAAGCGGTTGTTTTAGCGATTGGCGCGAATAAAACCGCCTGCCCGGCCGAAGGCGCGGATGCGAAAGTGGTCTGCGACGCCTGGCAGATTTTGGATGGTTCCACTGTGCCCAAAGACAATGTCGTCGTCATCGGCGCGGGGCTCGTGGGTATGGAAACGGCGGATTTCCTGCGCGAAAAAGGCGTCAAAAACATTACCGTGGTTGAAATGCTTTCCCGGCCTCCGGTGCTTCCGCAGGCCGCACACGGCCAGATGCTTTACCGGCGGCTCTATGGCGAAGGCATCAAGCTGATGTTTGGAACCAAAGTGAAGAAGATCGAAGAGGACGCGGTGATTGTTGAAGGCAAGGACGGCGAGAAAAAACTTGCACCGGTCAATCAGGTAATTGTCGCCATCGGGGTCACGCCTCGAACTGAACTCAAAGACGCGCTTGCGAAAAAAGGCATCCGCCACTTTGTCGTAGGCGACGCCGTTGCGCCCCGTCGCATCATCGAAGCGACGACGGATGGCGCGCAAGCGGCCTGGAACCTGTAAAGATTAAGGTTCAAGGCAAAAGGAAAAAGGATCAAGGTGCAGGGAACGGTCGCGACCGTTCCCTGCAAAGGATTCCGGAGGTGTTCATGGATTTACGCGAACGGTATATTGAAACCAACGGCGTGAAGCTTCACGTCATGGAAGCGGGGCCGGAAAACGGTCCGATGATTTTGTTTCTGCATGGCTTTCCGGAGTTCTGGTATGCCTGGCGAAAGCAAATTCCCTATTTTGTTGAGCGCGGCTATCGTGTGATTGTGCCGGATCAGCGTGGCTACAATTTAAGCGACAAGCCCGAAGGCATCGCCGCTTACAAGATCGACGAACTGGCCAAAGATATGGTGGGTCTCCTCGACGCCTACGGGCAAAAGCAGGTGAGGCTTGTCGGTCATGACTGGGGCGCGTCGGTGGCCTGGTGGCTGGCGCTCAAATATCCCGAGCGCATCTCGAAAATGGTTATCCTCAATGTGCCGCATCCCAAGGTGATGGCCAAACATATGTTCACCAACCCCCAGCAGATGCCCAAAAGCTGGTACATCTTTTACTTCCAGTTGCCCCACGCCGTCGAGCGTCTGGCCGCCTCGACGAACTATGATTTTGTCCTGGAGCTCATCACCTCGAATGCCAGACCGGGTGCCTTTACACCCGACGATCTGGAAAAATATCGCACGGCGTTTGCTCAGCCTGGCGCGTTTTCCGCCATGGTCAACTGGTATCGGGCGCTGGTTCAGACCAAGTCCGAGACGCCTCAAAGCCTCGATGTGACCGTCCCGTTACTCTTTTTGTGGGGCGAAGAAGACATTGCGATGATTCCCGAGATGGCCGACGAGAGCATGCAATACTGCCGTCAGGGCCGTCTCGTCAAAATGCCCGGTGTGACCCATTGGATCCAGCACGAAGAAGCCGGCCGGGTCAACGCGCTGATAGAAGATTTTATTCGATAAAGGAATTTCCGGCGCATCCGGCATGTGCCGGAAGTCTTTTTATCTTTTTGGTCCGGATGGGTTCATGACGGCAAGGGCGTCGCGTTTTCTCATTTTGGTGTCTTGCCCAGTTTAATCCGGAAAAATCCAATCGAAACCATTTTAAAGAGCATCAGCCCGTGTCGAAATCTGCTGATATTTGTGCTTCCGTAGGTTCGAGACCTGTAGCGTATGGGGACATCAATAATTCCGATGGATAAAACCGCGGCGGGGAAAAGAAGCTCGAAATCACCGAAAGGATCAAACTTGCCGAAATCCTTTTGCCAGAGCTGGATGAGGCGATAATCATGGCGGCTGAAAAGCTTTGTGCCACACAAGGAATCGCTCAATCGGGCATCAAGGATGTGACTGAGCATTTTAGCAAAAAAAACATTCCCCAATCGATTTAAAAAACGCATGGCCTCCTTTTCCATGGGGTAAACCAATCGGCTGCCGTTGACGAAATCGGCGATGCCGTCGCAATAAATCTCATAAAACTGTTGCATCTGTTCAGGAGGCATTGTGAGGTCGGCATCCAGAATGACATACAGATCTCCTTCGGCGTGGGACAGTCCGAGCTTTACAGCATCGTTTTTCCCCTCCCGGTTTTGCCGCAGCGCTTTAATGCGGTATCTTGCCGCATACTTTTTTTGAACGCTCTGAATCTCTTCCCAGGTTTCATCTGTGGAATGGCCTTCCACAAATATGATCTCCAGGTCTGTCCCCGGTAGGGCCGGCATGCGTATCAGCGCATTCTCGATGTTCTTCGCCTCGTTTCTGGCAGGAATGATCACGGAGAGTGATGGTTTGGCAGCTTCAGGCACAACAGGTCGCAGGATCAGGATATTGGTCAGTCCGAAATGCTTCAAAAAAGGTATCACGGGCAGGACACGGTTCAAAATTGAGCCGATAAAAAGCCATTGAAACGGGAAGAATCCCGCCATCCGGGACCGGACGATTTCGAAACCGGATATTCTGCAAAGGTTGTTGATATCCGTTCTGGTTAAAAATGTGGAAGGCGCGTCGCCTTTTCTTATGCCCAGAAGATTCGCCAGAAGATACAGCCACCGCAGATATGGATTATAAAGGACAATCACGATCCTTGTGTTTCTTGAAATTTTTTGTTTGATGATCTTGAAAATGCCCTGAATATCATGGCTGTGGTTCAACGTGCCATTGAGTAAGATGAGGGTCCGTTTTGTGGTTTCTGGTGACAGGTCGGGCAGATCCTCCGCTTGAGGACAAACGATTTTCTCGGGGCAGTCAATGGCGTCAAACAGCCGGCCCTGATCATGGGGCAGTCGGTTGCACTCAATGATCCTGTCATAGAAGCGGCTGAAAGAAGAGATCTCCGCAGCGAAAACACCGTATAAATATTTTTTCAAATTTGCATGTTCCTTTCAGTTTTCCGGTGAGGGCCGCAAAAGCCCTTCCGTTACGTTTTAGCCGGGGTTTTTTACGGCCACGGCGCCATCCCTTACATCACCGCGCGCGTCCGGCAAGACGGCTACGCCGTGCAGGATGTTGTCGGTGGGTGATGATCATCTGCTATAGATTTCAACGCGGTTGCGGCCTGCGGCCTTGCCGCGGTAAAGCGCCGCATCGGCCCGTCGAATGACGGTATTGACGTCGGTGTCCGGGGGAAGCAATTCGGTGATGCCGATGGTAGCGGTCATCTGGATGACTGCAGATTTGACGTCAATGCGGGTTTCAGAAAGCTCTCTGAGCTGTTTGTTGCAGATGGCGTTTGCCTG
>JAWOJC010000011.1:0-5637 GCA_046484315.1 Smithellaceae bacterium
GCGCGTTAAGTGCCGCAAATCAACGTGTGGCTGAGTTTGCTTTTGATTCCAATCGCAAACTCATGTCGACGATCACCCGCGAAAACGAGAAGTTCACGGTTAATACAAAAGGAGCCATTGATAATCTTTTAGAAATAGTCACGCATGTTTGGGTTGATGGCGAGGCCATTCCCATCACGGATGAACACAAGAAACAATTCGCTCAAGCCACAGAAAGCATGTCCAGCCAGGCGCTGCGAACGCTTGGTGCTGCATACAAACCCGTTGCTTCCGTCATTGACTCCGCAGAGATGGAAAAAGATTTAATCCTGATTGGTTTGGTGGGCATGATTGATCCGCCTAGAGACGAAGTGAAATCTTCTATAGAACTTGCGAAAAATGCGGGCATCACTTCCCTCATGATTACCGGTGATCATAAAAACACCGCTTTTGCCATTGCCAGGGTACTGAGCATCGCCGATAATATTGATCAGGCTATTACCGGTCAGGAAATGGACGAATTCTCGGATGAAGAATTTTCCGGGAAAATAGCGGGATACCGGGTTTTTGCCCGCGTATCGCCTGAGCATAAGGTGAGAATTGTGCGTGCCCTCCAAGCGCAGGGCCATATTGTGTCCATGACCGGCGATGGTGTTAATGATGCCCCATCGTTAACCACTGCTGATATCGGTGTGGCCATGGGCATCACGGGAACGGATGTTGCCAAAAGCGCGTCGGATATGATTTTAACGGATGATAACTATGCCACGATTGTTTCCGCCATCGAACAGGGCCGCAATATTTACAACAACATTAAAAAATCAGTTATCTTTCTTTTGACCAGCAACCTCGGAGAAGTGGTTGCCCTGTTTGTGACCATTCTCCTGGGTTGGGAAGCTGCCTTGCTTGCAACCCAGCTTCTATGGATTAATCTCCTCACCGATTCACTACCGGCTGTGGCCCTCGGCATGGATCCGGGTGATCCGGACGTCATGAAAGAAAAACCGCGAAATCCGAAAGAGAGCTTCTTTGCCGGAGGCTCAGGATTACACATCATTGCAGGCGGCATTTTAATTGGAGCCATAACCATCTTTGCTTTCTGGTACGGATACTTTGAACATGGCTACAGTCCGTTTGATGCTTCCGTTCCGAAAGATGTGGTGGACTACGCGCGAACCATGGCTTTCATGACCATTATTTCTTGTCAGTTAATTTACGCTTTGGCGTTTCGGAACAAGACGAAATCGATTTTTACCATTGGCGTTTTCTCCAATAAATATCTTATCGGGGCGATCGTCCTTGGTCTGCTCCTGCAATTGATCGTTATGGGCATTCCTGTCATGCAAAATGCCTTCAAGCTGCAAATGCTGGATGCTCAGGGATGGATGATGGTGATCTTACTGGGGCTAATACCCTTGACCTTCAACGAATTAGCAAAGATATTTTTACGTGCCAAAAACAAAAACTGAGGCAACGGGCACGGCGCTAACACCCGAACCGGATATCCTTTAGAATCCTGCCCATTATTGAAACTTAGATAGCGGCAATAATCCTGTCTGAAATCGAGTATCCGATTATGTTTATGGTATGCTTTATTTTAAGTAGTATTCATTGGTGACGGACTTCTTTACACTGGCCATATTTCCAAAACCTTATGTGACTTTGGTGAGACTGCTTTTGCCGAAATGAAGTGAAAGGTAAAAGCAAAGCCGAACTGTCCCGATAGCGCAGCTATCGGGGTTGGTGCATCTGTACTTTATAAGCCAAATGCCTTTTTTGCTTGTCGTTGTTTTAAAATGTTATTCGCTTTATTTTCTGCCTGAAATAGTTTTAGACTCGCAAGCGAATTATCGGCAATAACCACACGAGGTAGATTAATCGTTCTGCTAAAAGGAGGAAGTATGAAAGAAAGGCCAAAATCAATAACAGTTGTTTGTTTCTAATTGAATCGGCATGTATCTCTCTAATCTCAAGGACCATACGCATTAACAACCCAATGGTACAAGAAGTAATGTCTATGAACACCAGAACTTTATGATTTGCTCCCTGGCACTGACAATCCTTTTACCTTTTTTAATGACTATCTATCTGGTTTTATTGTGATGTCAGTGCTGGCAGCGTTGGGAGGCTTTCTATTAAAAATCAGCAAAACAAAAATTTTAAAACAAAATCAATCCACCTGATCGCTAGGCGCCGGGTGGCTTCGTCGATGAGCCTGTAGAAGTCAGGGAGAGGCATTCAGCGGTTGAAGCGTAAAAAAACTACCTTGGAGAATGACCCAAAAACGAAAACGACGATCGCATGATGAGGAAGGGTGAAAAGACCTCTGAAAATGGCGCAAAGAATTTGTTTTGGATCTACAGACTCGGCGCCTTTCAGTAGTCATCATCAAGCGTCGGAATTTTCAAAATCATTTGTTTGTGGGAAGTATTTGTTTCTCCATTTTTTCCTGCATCCGTATTCGTCGTTTGCGAAGTATGTCCGCGCCTGCGCAAGCACTCTGATAGTTGAATAGACTGGCGTCTGGTCGCATCCCGCCTGCTATCGCCTAAACACCTCATCAATAGGAAATGCCGTTCCCTGACATCAGGGAACGGCATTTGGAGGAGGGACAACACAATGCTAAGGCCGTTCGTTTCACCTTTGCATTGATGGGGTGCTATCCTAATTTTTTTCTGTTGGCGACCAGATCATCCACAACACCCGGATCAGCCAGGGTGGACGTATCACCGAAGTCACCGAACGTTTTCGCGGCGACGTTTCTCAGGACGCAGCGCATAATCTTGCCGGATCTGGTTTTAGGCAGACCATCGGCCCATTGAATCTGGTCGGGCGATGCGATCGGACCGACAACCTTGCGGACATGGGCGACCAGTGCTTTTTTGAGTTCTTCGGTCTTTTCCACGTTATTGTTCAGGGTCACATAGGCGAAGATGCCCTGACCCTTAATGTCATGGGGGAACCCGACCACCGCCGCTTCGGCTACATCCGCATGAGAGGTCAATGCTGCTTCGACTTCCGCGGTGCCCAGCCGGTGACCGGAAACATTGATCACGTCATCGACACGGCCGGTGATTTTGTAATCGCCGTCGGCATCGCGTTCCGCGCCGTCGCCGGAGAAATACGTGCCGGGGAACTGCACGAAGTAATTCTCGACAAACCGGCCTTCTTTATCATTCCACAAACCGCGGGCCATGCCGGGCCATGAATTTTTAATGCACAGCGCACCTTTGCCGGGGCCTTTGATTTCTTTTCCTTCTTCGTCCATTAGAACCGGAACTACACCGAAGAACGGTACCATGGCTTTGGCGGGTTTGATGTCAATCGCGCCGGGCAGAGGCAGAATCATATGTCCGCCTGTTTCCGTCTGCCACCAGGTATCGGAAATCGTGCAGCGGCCTCCGCCGATCTTATTGTAATACCACCACCAGGCTTCCGGGTTGAGCGGTTCGCCGACCGAACCCAGAACGCGCAGTGAGGAAATATCGTGCGCATCGACCCATTTGTCGCCTTCTTTGGCGATCGAGCGGATCGCGGTCGGAGCGGTATAGAAATTATTGACATTGTATTTCTCGACGACGGCCCAGAACCTTCCAAAGTCCGGATAGTTCGGAACGCCTTCGAAAAGGATACTGGAGTGACCGTTGCAAAGCGGACCATAAACGATGTAGCTGTGGCCGGTAACCCAGCCGATGTCGGCGGTGCACCAGTAAGTATCTTCTTCGCGTACGTCAAAAGCCAGCTGCTGAGTCATGGACGCATAAAGCAGATAACCGGCCTGAGTATGCACAACGCCCTTGGGCTGTCCGGTTGAACCGGATGTATAAAGGATGAACAGTGGATCTTCCGCATCCATTTCCTCCGGTTTGCAGTATTTATCCGCTTTGGCCATCAGTTCTTCATACCAGACATCGCGGCCTTCCTTCATGTTGACGGCCGTGCCGGTGCGTTTCACAACCACCACGGTTTTCACGCCGGGGCATTGATCCACGGCCTTGTCGCAGGTGTCTTTCTGAGGAACGGCTTTGGCGCCACGGTAGGTGCCGTCGCAGGTAATGACCACGTGCGCGTCGCAGTTATTGATGCGGTCTCTCAATGCTTCCGCCGAGAATCCGCCGAACACGATGGCATGAATGGCGCCGACGCGGGCACAGGCCAGCATAACAATGGACAGCTCCGCGATCATGGGCAGAAAGATGGTTACGCGGTCGCCTTTCTTGACGCCTAATGTTTTCAAAACATTGGCGAACTTGTTCACTTCACGATACATGTCGTAATAGGTGTAAACTTTCCAGTCGTTGGGATCGTTGCCTTCGAAAATGATCGCGGCTTTGTTTTTCCTGGTGGCCAGATGCCGATCCAGACAATTGTAACTGACATTGATCTTGCCACCTTCAAACCATTTGGAATGCACATCTTTCGCATCAAACGACCAGTCGGACACCTTTTTATTGTCGAAAGGCTTGAACCAGGTTAATCTTTCATTCGCCATTTTTGCCCAGAAAGCATTGGGATCCGTAATCGAGTCTTTGTACAGTTTGTCGTACTCCGCCCTGCTCTTGATGTAGGATTTCTCTCTTACTCTGTCAGGTACAGGAAAGACCTTGTTATAAAAATCTTGTTCATTTGCTTCAGCCATTTTAGTCTCCTTAAATTATTTTATTATGCCCTTTAAATCCGCCAAAAGGCATGCATTCTCCTGCTGTTTATTTAAAAAACCGGTCATGGCCGCTTTACATTTTCGCCATTGCGATATATGACCTTCGAAATCTTTTCAGGAGGGGTACGCCCCGCCAGAGGGCCTTATTCCTGTCGTCAGACACGCGTATCTGATTGTCCGGCCGCAGAGTCGGGGCGTATTACATATGGCGGATGCAATACGTGTACCCCTTGAAAAGCAATTATCGAATACACTTTTTTTTCGACGGGCGGTATCGGCATCCGTCCGAATTGCTGGTGGGGTTTTGGCCTACAGCGTGTCAGGGTTTGTCCTACAGCCTGACAGCATTATGAAATGGAGTCGCGCATGATTAAAGAGGATCATTACCGGAAACTGGAAAATATGATGCACGACGCGCCCATCATCAAGCTGACCGGCGCGCGCATTACCATCGACAAGGGAAAATCAGAAATTACACTGTCTGTGCAACGGGATTTGTTTCACGCCGCCGGCGCTCTGCATGGTTCTATGTATTTTCTGGCGCTGGACAACGCCGCGTGGTTCGCGGTGAACTCGCTGGTGCCGGATGTGTTTGTGCTGACGGTGAGCTTCAATGTCTACCTGATCCGCCCGGTGGACAAGGGGGTTGTCCGTGCGGAGGGGCGCGTGACCAACGCGACCAGGACGCAATATTTGGCCGAAGCGGTTTTATACGATGAGGATAACCGGGAAATCGCCCGGGGCAGCGGTTCCTTCGTCCGCAGTAAGATCAAGCTCACGGAAGAAATAGGGTATAAATGAAACGGCCGTTTATGGCCGTTTCATTTCATGGATGAGATTCTGATACGTCTTGGATGATTCTCGCCTTTATCGCTTGACTCTTTCTTGCAGGCGGCGAATCGCCCAGGTGCACATGGATTGCACGCGCGGATCTCGATTTTCCTGCAGCGCCCGGTTCAGATCCGCAAGGTAATCGGGATTGCGGCTGTTGCCCATCG
>JAWOJC010000125.1:0-5498 GCA_046484315.1 Smithellaceae bacterium
GGAGGAATTATGAGCAGAGAAGTAGTATTTGTGGATTGTATCAGAACAGCCTTTGGTACGCTGGGGAAAACCATGCGTGGCATTTTAGGCGAAGAATTTGCAGGGACAACCATTAAAGGGCTGGTGGAAAGATCCAAGATTTTGGAAAAAGGCGGCGTGGTGGATTGCTGCTTTATGGGATCGGCCATCGGACCGGCCACGGCCATCAACGGCGCGCGCTGGCCGACCCTGGCCTCCGGCCTTCCCATGACCACATCGGCATCCTACATTGAAATGCAGTGCGGCTCCGCGATTGACTCCATCAATCACGCCGCCTGGAAAATTCTGGCCGGCCAGGCCGACATCATCATCGCCGGCGGTTACGAATCCTACTCGAACGCCCCGGCGCGTTTTCCGATGAACACGGAACCCTACCGTCTGATTCCGCCGATGCCGATTCCGTTGTCTCAGGCCCCGAGCCGCGACGCCGCGACCATGAACATGGGCCTGACGGCGGAAAAGCTCCAGAAGATGTACAACATACCGCGCGAAGCGCAGGACGAATTCGCCTTCCGCAGCCAGCAGCGCACCCAGGCAGCCATTGCCTCCGGATTCTGCGCCCAGGACATTTTGCCGATTTCGGTTCCGCAGGGTAAGAAACCCCCCATCGAATTCAAAGTGGACGAATTTCCCCGCGCTGAAACCACGATGGAAGGTTTGGCCAAACTGCCGCCCGCGTTTATTAAAGAAGGCACCGTCACCGCCGGCAACTCGTCGGGCCGCAACGACGGCGCAGCGTTTGTTTTGATGATGACCAAAGAAAAAGCCCTGGAACTGGGCTACAAACCGATGGCCAAGTGGCTGGCCGGCGGCGATGCAGGCGTCGATCCCTCCATCATGGGCATTGCGCCGGCTTACGCGGTGCCGAAGGCGCTCAAGATGGCTGGTTTGAAGATGAGCCAGATGGACGTTATGGAATGCAACGAAGCCTTTGCCGTTCAGAACCTGGCCGTGGCCGCGGAACTGGAAAAACAGTTGGGCGAGAAAGTCGATTGGGAGAAATGGAATCCCAATGGCGGCGCGATTTCCTACGGTCATCCCAACGGCGCATCCGGTTCGCGTATCTGTATCTTCACCATGCGCCAGCTGATCAAGACCGGCGGCAAATACGGTTGCTTCAGCTCCTGCTGCGGCGGCGGACTGGGTGTGGCGGCAATTATCGAAAACCTGATGGTGTAGGCGCTTTATCCGTAAAGAGAAAATTTGTGGTTGATCATATCAGCCATTGGAATTCAAAAAACGGCGACCGGTATGTCCGGCCGCCGTTTTGCGTTTCCAGAAATAAGCTTCGTCCACATGGCCGTTATTGGCCCGAAGGGTTCTTTGTCATTGTTTCACGTCTTTCCAAGGCACGTATCCGAAATGGCGTATCGGCGGGAGTCACGCTCACGCGCGCGACAGGGAATTCATGATGCATGTCAGAAGTACAATGAGATCGATATGTTGTCTGAATACATATTTGGGGATGTCTGCCGCTTTACTCGCCTGCCGAATAAAAATGACTTGACAAAACAGCGCCGGTTAAACTAGTTCATACAACCAACGATCGTTGTATAAAAAATATAACGATGCATTTCGCGCATATGTTGATGCTGCTTGACTGCGGACGGGCTTTCGAAAAAACAACGTTGAGATAAAAAATCTACGTTATTTTTATAAAAAACTAAGGAGATGTTTATGATTAAATCGAGACTGACTGAATTGATTGGGACAAAGTATCCGATCATCCAGGCGGGCATGGGCCCGTTTTCCAACAACAACCTTTGCGTCGCGGCGGCCAACGCCGGCGTTTTAGGGCTTTTATCCACCAGCGGCCTGTTCGACAAAGAAGCTCAGCCGTGGATCTATGAAGCTTTTATTCAGTCGGCGGAATCGACCATGGATGACGATATGGCAACCGTTATGGAAAAGCTGCTCAAGCGCACCTATCGCCTGGTCAAAGACAAAGGTGGCGTGTTTGGCATCAATGTCATGGTGTCGGCGGAGCTGATGACACAGGCCAACATTATTGTCGACACGGCTATTCGGGTTCGTGAAGAAAATCCGGAAATGAAAAACAATTTCAAAGTTATTTTTACCTCCGCAGGTGACCCCGTCGGCTGGAAAGACAAGATCAAGGGTGCAGGCTTTACCTGGATGCACGTTGTGCCTTCCGTCAAGGGCGCGCAGCGCTGCAAGAAGGCCGGTGTGGATGTGATCGTGGCATCGGGGCACGAAGGCGGATTTCATACCTCCTGGGAACCGGTGCATTCCATGATTCTGCTCCCCGCTGTGGTTGAAGCAGTGTCGGATGAAAAGACCCTGGTGTGCGGCGCCGGTGGTTTTTGCGACGGCAAGACGCTGGCGGCAGCGCTGGTTTTGGGCGCCGACGGCGCTCAGATGGGCACGCGCTTTCTGGCCACGCAGGAAAGTGATTTTCATCAGATCTGGAAAGAGGCCGTTGTCGAATCCGGTGACAGGGCAACGATTGTGGCCCGCGGCTTCGTAGGACCCGCCCGCTGGATTAAGAATCCGCGCAGTTCGGAACATGCCGTCAATACGCTGAAGAAATCTCCCGGTATCTTCCTCGGATTCCCAGATGATTATTCAAGCCCGGAAGCCCAAAGCCTCGTTGAATATGAAGTTGAGTGCATCCACGCTGTTTGTACAGGTGACAAAGAAAAAGCGATGATGGCCGCCGGTGAATGCGCCCAGCGCATCGACAGCATGCCCACCGTGGCTGACCTGGTGCAAACCATGGTGAAAGAAGCGGAAGATGTTCTGACGAGCGCGCAAAAGAAATTTATTGCTTAAGCCTCACTCGGTCCATATCCACAGCGCGGGGAAGCATCATGCCTCCCCGCGCATGTTTTGTTCAATCCTTGATTGAAATTTTGTATTTCTTCAGTTTGCGGTAAAGCGTGGCACGGGAGATATTGAGTTTGTCCGCGATATCCATTTTCTGAAAATTCAAGCCCATCATTTTAACGATGATTTTCTTTTCTTTTTCGTCGGGTGATTCCAGACTGCTTAAGGTATCCTGTATCTTACCGGTTTTGAATATTTCACCGGGAATCAGATCGCGGACCAGTTGCCCGTCCCGCGCGTAATTCATCATCCGTTCGACGATATTCTGCAGCTCCCTTACATTGCCAGGCCAGGCATAGCGTGCGAGAGCATCGAATACCTCTTGCTGCACATAGTTGATTTTTTTCCCGAGGTCATTTTCATATTTTTTAATGAACCATTTTGTCAAAAGCGGGATATCGTCCGGTCTTTCGCAAAGCGGGATCACCTCGATGCTGAAGACATTGATGCGGTAAAAGAGGTCTTCGCGGAAGGTTCCTTTTTCCATTTCATCATCAAGATCCTTGTTGGTGGCCGTGATGATACGGACATCAATTTTACGCGTCTGCTTGCCGCCGATTCTCGTAATGGCCTTGTCTTCAATCACCCGGAGCAAAACCGTCTGCAGTTCCATCGGAAGATCGGCGATTTCGTCGAGAAAAATCGTGCCACCATCCGCCAGTTCAAATTTTCCGGGGCTGCCGCCGCGCCGCGAGCCGGTGAACGCCCCTTCCTCGTGGCCGAAAAGTTCGCTGGCAATCAGGCCCCGGGGAATGGCGCCGCAGTTGATTGCCACATACGGACCGTCCCGTCTGGTGCCGGCATTATGGATCGCCTGCGCGAAGATGTCTTTTCCCGTGCCGCTTTTCCCCAGAAGCAAAACGTTGGAATTGTTTTGTGCCACCATTTTCGCCTGTTCCACAGCAATCAGGAAGCGAGGATTCCGGCCGCAGATATCTTCAAAGTGGTAGGCGGCGGAAGCACCCAGCATCCGGTTCACCATGTTGCGCGCCCTTTTGATTTCAGTCAAAACGATGATCTTCCCGATGTGGCGGCCCTCTGCGGAGATGATCGGGGTTAAGGTCAACGTATAGTCATTCCAGTTGTTTTTGGAAAATAGGCGAACCTCTTTATCGGTGATACGTTCATTGGTTTCAATCAACTTAAGCAGGCCTGAATTCTTTCTGGCAAGAATAGTGGCCAGCGATGCGCCCTCCGTGCGGTCGGATAGGGGATCGAGAAGTTTTCGCGCTGGGTCGTTGATTAGGGAGATGATGCCCTGATTGTCAATCGTGATCATGGCTTCCGTAATCGAGGCCATAACGGTTTGCTGATAACGATAGGCGGTTTGGCACTCGGCAAACGCCTTTCGGATCCGCAGCTCATTTTCCACGGCATGCGCGGCTGCAACGACCATCCCCAGCGTATGCGGACTGATTCGGAAATTTCTTGCGGTCAGGGTAATGCCTCCCGCCAGCTCTCCGTCCGGCGAGAAAATCGGCGCGCCGGAACCTGTCTCGCCATGGTAGGCCTTGATGTAATGCTGGCTGCCAAAAAGTTGCCCAGGACTTTTTGCTTCGATGACCGTGCCGGTGACATTGTGACCCGCCGACTGCTCATTCCACAGCGCGCCGACAATGCCGCCTGCCTTTATCATCATCTCGGCCTGGTCGTGATCGCCCAGAATCTCCAGCAGATAACCTTCCCGGTCATACAGCACCACGTGAAAACCTGAGCCCTGGAGAAACTGATACAAATTGGTCAGAAAGGGGCGGCTTACATGGATGAACTCGCGGTTTTTTTCCAGAAGCCTGTGAAGGGCTTCACCGGTGAGGATTTTTTTTCGGGGCAGTTTCAGAGGATCAAGGCCCATGCGGCGGCAGCGTAACCAGGCGGCCAGCACTTCCGGTTCGACAACGCTTGCGTTGATATCATCGCGCCCGGCGACAAACTTTTTCCACTCTTTGAGGGTATTGCGATAGCGGTCTTTATATCGCTCAAGCTCCAAGCGTTTCGCCTCATTGAAAAGCTTGAGCTCTCCGGTCTCTTTTTGTGTCATAGCATGTTTCACCAAAAGGGTGACAAATTCTCAAGATTGTCTCACAATTCAGACCTGTGAGACATATCTGATACATCCGGCAGTCGGAAATGACAAGCGAAAATATCAATAATCAAATAATTCTATAAAGATAAGCCATGGCTACCAGATGAGTCTCTGTGGTATGATCCTTGCTAAAAAATTAATGAGTAAGAAATTGAGACGGAAAGGAAAACACACATGAACAGTGCAGCGCACACATCGCAGGCGGCCGCCGACGGCTCCGTGAAGGCGCATGCTTTTGCAGCCACGCCGCGCGTGGAAAAACTCCGGGAGGCGCACTTAAAGCTCCAATACGACAGCGCCTCCATCGACCGGCTGCGTATTGAAACGCGGGTGATGCGACAAACCGAGGGAGAGCCAATGGTACTGCGCCGGGCCAAAGTGTTTGCCGCCCTGGTTCGCGAGCGTCCGACCGTTATCCTGCCCGATGAGCTGATTGTCGGTCATTCCGGCATCCGGCATCTGTGCCAGGATTTTATTCCCGACGATATTCCGGTGCTTTTATCGGGAAAGCCCGTTACGCCCATTCAGG
>JAWOJC010000110.1:0-7154 GCA_046484315.1 Smithellaceae bacterium
GCTTCCAGGAACATTTTTAAAAGCAGCATCTTGATGATGGATTTTAATGGATGGGTCAGAGATTTGTTCAGCTGCCAGAGAGCGGCGCCGTAAAATTCAGACTGGTCCACGGCCTGCAAATCTCCAAGATCGATTAAATCCAGCTCTCCGATATCACTCATGAGGTTTTCGCGAAAGGCTTCGGCATAATCCACCGGCGTGGTCGGATCGTAACAGACCCACCAGAAAGGCACCTTTCCTGCGATAAGGATAGACGTTCGGTAAAATTCTTCTTTGAGGACATTTCTCTGAGCAGACCCGCTGCTTTCAAAATCTATATTTCCAAACCGGCAGTTGCGTACATCTTCCGCGTCGGTCAGGAAAAAATAGACGGGCATTTTAATCTGCTCATCGAGCCACCCCTTAATCAGATTTATTTTAGAATTAAGATACGCCACGGCCTGTTCGCTGTATAGCGACCGTTCAATGCATATCCAGATGTCGCAATCCGACTGGGAGGTCTGGCTGATCGTTCCGACAGATCCGATGGTATAAATGCCTTCGATCCGGTCACCCCGAGAGGGATAGCGCACAGACAGGCGGTCGTCTTTGATATTAAATTTTATTTTAAACTGACTTTCCTGACGGAGGATATCGTTATTGCCTTCAATATTATAAACGTGAAAAGCCTGCTCCATATCCTGAATGTAACCTGGCACAAGCGGATGGTTGACGCTCAAAAACCATGGAAGCAGATGCAGGATAATATTTCCATCTTTGGGCGAATTGGCCAGGAAATATTTTTTTCGCCATGCGTTATAGGCGAGATATTGTCTTTTATTGGTCTGCAGCGTGATA
This sequence comes from Smithellaceae bacterium, assembly GCA_046484315.1. Lineage (GTDB taxonomy): Bacteria > Desulfobacterota > Syntrophia > Syntrophales > Smithellaceae > UBA8904. Next base: position 838 of record JAWOJC010000110.1, read on the forward strand.
GGCAGCAATGGTCCGGATTCCCCTTTCAATATGGTTTATCACTTTATATAACAATCCCGGTTTAGTCAACCGGCCTTTAAACACGAATAAATTTTCACGCGTTGACAGCGGGGGGATTTTTGTGAAATACATCGCCTGAACCATTTCAATCCCCGGGAGATTTCGCGTGGCTCATACCCGACATTCAGATATAATTATGAAATTCCGACATCGTCTGGAAAAAATCATGATTGCGGATTATCCGCGTCTGAACCGCGAACTCGACCGGTTTATTCAGTCCATCCGGACGGCGGATCCCAGCGTAAGACAAAAAAAGCTTCTTGATTTGACTCACAAATTTGAGATCTCAGAAAAACGCGTTCAGCGCAGGGGACAAAGCGTGAAGCCGCTTTTGTTCGACCCTGCCCTGCCCATCTGTGCCAAGCGCGGGGAAATTATCGAAGCCATCCGACGCCGCCAGGTCGTCATCATCGCTGGCGAAACCGGCTCGGGCAAAACCACACAGATTCCCAAAATGTGCCTGGATGCAGGTCTTGGCCTACGCGGGGTCATTGCGCTCACCCAACCCCGGCGCATTGCCGCCGTCAGCATCGCCATGCGCATCGCGTCGGAACTGGGAGAGACATGCGGCCATGCAGTCGGTTATAAAATCCGTTTTGAGGAAAAATCATCCAAGGATTCATTAATTCAGGTGATGACGGACGGCATCCTTCTGACCGAAATCGTGCATGACCGTGAGTTACGCCGATACGATACCATCATCATTGACGAGGCGCACGAACGCAGCCTGAACATCGACTTTCTTCTGGGTTATCTTCGGACACTGGTCCGCGCCAGGCCCGATCTCAAAGTTCTGATCACCTCGGCGACCATCGATACGGCGAAATTTTCACAGGCCTTCGACAATGCGCCGATTATCGAGGTGTCCGGAAGAATGTACCCTGTCGATGTCCGCTGGCATCCCGTAGATGAAAAAGACGAGGAAAAAGATGAAACAGGATACGTGGAAGCAGCGGTGACTTGCGTGGAGAAGCTTCAGCGTGAAAGGCGCTATGAAGATATCCTGATCTTTCTGCCCACTGAGCGCGACATCCGGGATGCTTGTCTTAAACTCGAAAAGCGCTGTTCAGGCCTCGTTCTGCCCCTGTACGCGAAACTCTCGGGCAACGCGCAGCGCATGGTTTTCGCCCCCGCGGATAAACAGAAAATTATTGTGGCAACGAATATTGCGGAAACATCGCTGACGATTCCCGGAATAAAATATGTCATTGATTCAGGACTTGTTCGAATGCTGGAATACAATCCCCGCAGCCAGACCACCGGCCTGCCGGTCAAACCCGTTTCGCAAAGCAGCGCCGAACAGCGCAAAGGTCGCTGCGGCCGCGTTCGCGACGGCATCTGCATCCGGCTCTACGCCCAGGAGGATTATCTTGGCCGGCCCCGCTACACGCAGCCGGAAATACTAAGGTCGAATCTCGCCGGGGTCATTTTGCGCATGCTTTCATTAAATCTCGGGTCCATAGCGTCGTTTCCATTCATCGATCGTCCGCAACCTAAAAGTATTCGTGACGGACTGGACATCTTGCGCGAACTGGGCGCCATCACCCGTGACGAGTCGGCCGAAGAATCTGATGTCTTCCGGCTCACCCCGGTGGGCCATGCCATGGCGGCGCTGCCGGTGGACCCGCGTGTGTCCCGCATGCTTCTGGAAGCCGGAAAATCCGACTGCGTCCGCGCAATCTCAGTGATTGCCGCAGCCCTGAGCATTCAGGACCCCCGGGAACGACCCTTTGAGAAAATTGATCGTGCGGCCGCCGCTCACGCTGTTTTTCAGAACACAGAATCCGATTTTATCGGCTTCATCAACCTGTGGAACCGCTTTCATGAGGTCATGAAAAGAACCCCCTCTCAAAACGCATTGCGCAAATTCTGCCGTGACGCATTTCTTTCGTACAGGCGCATGATGGAATGGCGCGATATTTATTTTCAGATCACACATATTATCGACGAAAGTCCGCATCCCGCGACGCATCGTAACGATAATATGCTCATCGATATGGACCAGGAACACTACGACCGGATTCACCGCTGTATTCTGAGCGGCTATCTTTCCAACATTGCGTTTAAGAAAGAAAAGAATCTCTATACCGCGGCCAAAAGCCGTGAGGTGATGCTTTATCCCGGCTCCGCGCTTTTCAACCGGGGCGGCTCATGGATCGTCGCAGCGGAGATCAGCCAGACGTCGCGTGTCTTCGCGCGGCACGCAGCCAATATCAAGAGTGAATGGCTCGAAGAACTGGGCCGCGAGCATTGCCGCTATACCTATGCCGCGGCGCACTGGGAGAAAAGCCGGGGACAAGTCGTCGCGCTGGAAAAAGTAACCCTGTTCGGTTTGACCATTGTTGAGCAAAGAAGCGTGTCCTACGACCGGATTTCCCCGGAGGGGGCCAGACAGATTTTTATCCGTGAGGCTCTGGTTACAGGTGAAGTGGCAAGACGCCTTCCCTTTCTGGAACATAATCTACGTTTGTGGGAACAGGCGAAAATCCTTGAAGACAAGCTCAGAACAAGGGGATTTGCGGCGGATGAAGACATGGTGGCCAGACTCTACGATCAAAAACTTCCGATGGTTTCGGACCTGCGTGAACTGGCAAAGATCATTCGCGATCGGGGAAGTGATGATTTTCTGCGCTTCGGCGAGAAAGATTTTATCGAACAGGAACCGGACAGGGACACCCTGTCGAAATATCCTGATCAAATCAAAATTGATTCCGCCTTATTCCCGATTCGTTACCGTTTCGCGCCGGGCCAGGCCGACGACGGTGTGACGGTTAAAATTCCCGTTGGCCTGGTTTCCCGTGCGGCCGACATGAATATTGAAGGAAAACTGCCGTCATTGCTTGAAGAAAAAGTCGCGCAACTGATTAAAATGCTACCAAAAACGTTGAGGCAAAAAATGCCGCCGGGGAAAATAGTGGCAAAGGCATTCTGCCGCGGAAACGCAATCGGACAGAATGCTCTTCGAGTCTCGTTGAGCGCTTTCGTCCTGAAGGAATTTAAGGTGGCAGTTCCCCCGGAAGCCTGGTTGGCAGATCAACTGCCCGCGCATCTCAATCTTCTCTACAGCGTCGTCGATGAGCAGGGCAATACATTGAAGGAAAGCCGCGATGTCATTTCACTGCAACAGACCCTCTCGAATCAGACCTATGGTTTGGCCATCGAAAGGATTGCAAAGCAGTGGGAAAAAGCAGGCCTGACCCGCTGGGATTTCGGAGACCTGCCGGAAAACATCCCGATGACCGGCAAGCAAGGCCTGATTGGTTATGCCTACCCCGCACTCAAAGATGAGGAATCTTCCGTAGCGGTCAGAATATTTGCGGATGAACGTGAGGCAGCGTCTTTTCACGTTTCGGGTGTCGCCGCACTCTACAACCTGCACTTTGAGGATAAGATCCGGCAGTTGAAAAAAAACATTAAACTGACGGGTAAAATGCGTGAATGCACCGAAATGATCGGTCCACCCAAGCGGCTCGAAGAAGCCATCTTGAAGCGTATTCGGATTGATCTTTTTGAGAGGAAGTGGAGAAGACAAGAAGACTTTTTGGCGGATCTTGACCAGACCGGCATGCGCATTCTGCCTTATTGCCAGATGATTCTCGATAGGGTTGCTCCTGTTTGTCAGCAATGTGCGGCAATGATTGCCGACGTGCAAACCCTTATTGCCAGGAATCGTTCCAACCGCCCGGTATCCTCTTTTCTCAAGGACACGATTGTAGAAGCCTGCCGGCTTGTGCCGATAGACTTTCCCGAACGCTACACACAGGATCGCATGCTGGAACTTCCCCGCTACCTGAAAGCCCTGACGATAAGAGCTCAACGAGGCTCACTCAATCTCACAGCGGCCAGTGTGAAATTAAACGAAATCGAGACTTATACCCGCCGCTTTCACGAAATTCAGGCCACGGTCACACCGATGACTTCACAGGATAAATCGAATAAAATCGATGAGCTTTTCTGGTTGATCGAAGAGTACAAAGTGTCTCTGTTTGCCCAGGAACTCAAAACCCCCATCCGGGTGTCCGCCAAAATCATTCAGGCGTACATCGACGACGTCTTGAACATGATCTAGAAAGATATCAGATTCCTTCAACACATCACGCACAACTCCGTCATTTTGCTAATAATACCATATTAATTATCTTGACTTAGGAAGGTTGTTTCATGTAGCTTATCCTCCATTCAAGAATCGCGTGGTTTTGAATAGATCGTGTTTGGTGAATTTCCAATGACAGATGAAAAGAAATACTCAATCTTTGAACAGGTATTAACAACCCTGCCTTTCGGATTAATGCTCGCAAGCACTAACGGCACTATTTTCTACATGAACCCTCAACTGGCCGATGTCTTCGGTTGTCCGCGCCAGGATCTCTCCAATCTGTCGCAATGGCTTAATCTCGCATTTCCCGGCCTTGATTATCCGCAGCAGAGAAAAATCCTTCAGCTCGATGAACTACCGGGTATTGAGGCCGGTGTAAAACGAATCCACACAGCGGCCATCGATACGTGTCAGGGAGATGAAAAAGTCGTCCGGTTTACGTTCATGGTGCTTCAAAACGACCGATTCCTTATGCTGTGCGAAGATCTGACCCGCCAAAGGAAACAAGACGCTCTCGTGGAACACGCTCATAAAATGGAGGCGATCGGCTCTCTTGCCGGTTCCGTCGCTCACGACGTGAACAATCTGCTGATGGGTATCCAGGGCTATATTTCCTTATTGATGATGGAAACGCCGCAATCCGACCCTCGTATCGACAGACTCAAAGCCATCGAGGCCCAGATCGTTTGCGGAACAGAACTGACCGAACAACTTCTGGAATATGCGCGCGGCGGTCGTTCTGAGCTCAAGACGGTTGAACTCAATGAAGTTCTGGCCAGAATATCTTCTTCCTTTGGTCGAAAAAGAAAAGAAATCCGTATCAGCGAAAGATACTCCACATATATCTGGGCCGTGGAAGCGGATATCTATCAGCTTGAGCATGTGGTGCAGACCATCTTCTTTCATCTTGCTTCTTGCATACCGGGCGGCGGCACTATCCAGATAAAAACGGAAAATCTGATGCTCGACGAATCCCCTGCTGTCTTACTCGGAATCAAATCCGGTCCCTATGTTCAGGTTTCCATAAACGCCTCCGGATTGATGTTTCCTGAATACAGACGCCTGACGCAAGCGACGTCCTCTTCCGGACAGGAATCCTCCGAATCCAAACACAGCCTCCATCTGGCATCTCTTCAAAGCATCGTCCATGCGCACGCAGGCGCCATAGAAACAACGGCCGATTCAAACGGATCCACTTCTATTCATTTATATCTTCCGGCGTCTGCTAAAACGCCCCATATCCATACCCCGAAAGCAGTGTCCCGAAAAACGCCTCCGGGCAATGAAACCATTCTTCTGGTCGATGATGAAAAAGTCATTACGGATGTCACGGGAACCATGCTAAGAGCTATGGGATATCATGTGATTACAGCATCCGACGGAGAAGAAAGCGTCCTGATATACCAGGAACAGAAGGATCACATAGACCTTGTCATTATGGACGTGGTCATGCCCGGCATGGGCGGGGGAGAAGCCATCGATTTAATCAGACAGATCAATCCGGACGTGAAAGTCATATTATCAAGTGGCTACAGTATGAGCGGGGCCATCAAAGCCATCATGGATAAAGGTATCAGCATCTTTTTAAAAAAACCTTACCGGATGAATGATTGCGCCCGGAAAATCCGTGAAGCACTTGATGGCTAAACCTGCCGAAATAACGTCTATGACACACGCCCTATCCCCCCTGAATCATATGGAAGAAATCGTCAACAGCATCACGCACGGCCTGGGCATTGCGCTAAGCGCGGCCGCTTTATCTCTTTTGTTAGTCTATGCCGGTCTGTATGGCACCGCAGTTCATGTCGTCAGCAGCGCGATTTTCGGCACGTCCCTGCTTTTGCTCTATACATCCTCTACCCTCTACCACAGTTTTCGAAATCCAAGCGTCAAACGATTTTTTAAAATTCTTGACCATTCCTGTATTTATGTTTTGATTGCCGGAACATACACGCCCTTTTTACTCGTCTCGCTTGAGGGCCCTCTGGGTTGGACACTTTTCGGCATCATCTGGTTGATCGCTTTGATCGGCATCGTCCTGAAAATATTCTTTGTCCACCGGTTTAAAATTATTTCCACAATTGCCTATATCGGTATGGGATGGATCATTGTTTTCGCGATCAAGCCTCTGATCGCAGCTCTGGAGCGGGGCGGACTGGTC
>JAWOJC010000169.1:0-3219 GCA_046484315.1 Smithellaceae bacterium
CGAGTTTAACGGGCATGTTCTTTCTATAGAAACCAGTATCGGTATTGCCATTTATCCCGCAGATGGAGATACATCCGATATTCTCTTCAAAAATGCCGATACGGCCATGTATAAAGCCAAGGGGTCTAAGAAGCGAGTGGCGCTGTTCCGGGAAACGGGTGCGCGAAAAACGGGCTGACAAGACCCCCATAAGGATCAAACACAAGGACAATCATTTCAACCGGCCGATGCAGGCGCGGGCACCAAGCGTTGATCGTAATCGCAGCTTTATGGCGCTGGGTGACTGGTGCGTTAATAAGCCGAACCGCCGCAGCCGGGCGCGCTTCATTTTATTTTGTCGAGTAAATTGCGGAAGACCTCTATGGGCTGGGCACCGACGATTTGGTACTGGCCGTTTACGATAAACAGGGGAATACCTGTCAGACCGATCAACCGCCCTTCTCTTGTCGCCTCTTCCAGTCGCAACGTGTAGCGGCCGTCGCCTGCCGCCTGAAGCACCTCTTTCGCATCCAAGCCGCTTTTGACGGCCACAGTGGCAATCACGTCCGGATGACCGATGTCCCTGGCTTCCGTCAGATACGCGTAAAACATATGTTCATGAAAGACATCATATCGCCCCATGTCGCGGGCATATTCCGAAGCCGCAAGCGCCAATCGGGAATTGGAAAGAAGCGTGTGCGGGTTGAAAACAACGCCCACCTCTTTTCCCCTTGCCCGGAGCTGCTCGTAAAAAGGGGTAAGGTCGCGGCCCTTGAATCGCTCGGACAGCCCCATGCCCTGCGGCGGCGTTTCCGGATGCAATTCATAGCTCACCCACTGATCATCAATGGGATATTCCTTTTTCAGCGAATCGACAACAGCCTTGCCGATATAGCAAAAAGGTCAGACATAATCCGAATAAATTTTAAAATTGATCATACGTTCCTCCTGTCTTAAATACCCCCTGCATTCAACGACTATTCACTATCCAAGCTTTCCCACGCGTCTGTACCTGTAGTATCTCAGCGGTATCACGATGACGAAAAAGGGAATCATGTACATGGCGGCAACCAGCGGCTCGACGGGGCCGAAAAATTGCGATGCAAAAACAATAACCAGCACATTGTTGATATTCCCCATCATGACCGCGCCGGCCAGCTGATTTTCCAACGAGCCTTTGCGGAAAAAAAGAATTCCAAACACACAGTAAACCGCCGCCAGAATAAACACGACCACCGTGGCCATAAGAATCACCATCGGCTCCTGTTTGAAAAAAGGCGCGTAACGGTGAAAAACACCCAGATTGATGAGCGCGAACATCAAAAGCGCGACGGGAAATTGAACCCTCTGAATCGGCGCGACCAGCTTCGGCACAAGATAACGAATGATCTCCACCATGATGATGGGCACAAAAATCACCGTAGCCAGCATGCGGAGCATGGCCAGAAATGAAATTGACACTTCTCTGGCCGCTGCAAGTTTGATAAGCGCGGGCAGCGTAAAAGGCGCAAGCACGGAGGTAATCACCACAAACACCAGAACCAGCGAGCTATTGCCCCGGACCATATTTGAAATCATCGGGGAAACAACGCCTGCGGAGACGCCCGTCAGAAGCAGGGCGGATAGCGCGTAATCCGGCGCGATCAGGTAAAAGGCAAAATAAACGACTATCGGCAACAGCGCGAGCTTCATCACCGTAAAGGCCAGAATCTGTCGGCTGTGGCCTTTGAGCGCCTTCCAGACGGAGGCCAAATCGATGGACAGATAACTCAGAAAAAAATTAACGATCAGGCAATAGAAGGGAAAGGCGCTAAAACGCGCCCCGAAATCCGGAAAAAGAATGGCCGCAGCCATGGAAACAATGACGACAAAAACCAGAATAATATCATTCAGACGAAAAGGCGTTTGCATGGATGTGCCTTATCAGATGGCACTTAACTAATCAAGATCTTTAATGTTTATCACAGATTGACATCGCGGGGCGTTTTCCATACAATGCCCGGGCTCAAGATATAATCCCACAGGGCATAAGGAAGGAGAAAAAAAGGTATGGCATCGAACTTTTTGTATTCCACCCGTGAGCACAAGTTTATTTTAAAAGAGTGGCTGGACCTGTCCAGGGTTTTTGAGCTCGGACGCTTCAAAGGGGGCTACACGATCGACGATATTGACCCCATCCTGGATAACGCGATAAAAATCGCCAAGGAAGTGGTGGCGCCCACCAACGATGACGGCGACTCGCTTCACGCCGTTTATAAAAACGGCAAGGTCACTGTTCCCGAATCTTTCAAGAAGCCTTACTGGACCGTTCAGGAAAACGGTTTGGGCTCAAGCAACGCCGATCACAGTGATCCCAGCGCGCTGCCTTTGTGCCTGATGGGCGCGACCAATGAGTACCTGGCCGCCGCCAATGCCGCCTCCGGCCCGTATGTTATGGCCACCACCGGTGCGGCAGGGCTGATCCGCGACTTCGGCAACGACAAGATCAAGAATATCTTCCTGCCTAAAATGTATTCCGGCCAGTGGGCCGGAACGATGGATCTCACCGAACCCAACAGCGGCTCGGATGTGGGCGACATTATCACCAAAGCCACGCCCGCAGACGAGCCGGGCGTATACAACATTGTCGGCACCAAATGCTTCATTACGGGCGGTGATCAGGACATCACGGAAAACATCATTCACCTGACGCTGGCGCGCATTGAAGGCTCTGCACCGGGAACCAAGGGCATCTCGCTTTTCGTCGTCCCCAAATACTGGCACACGGCAGAAGGCGAAAAAGGCGAGTTCAATGATGTGAACTGCGGCGGCGTCGAACACAAGCTGGGTCTGCGGGGATCGGCCACCAGCATCATTAACTTCGGCGAAGAAGGCAAGTGCCGCGGGTATCTGCTGGGTGATCCCCCCGTGGACGGCAAGGGCTCGGGAATGGCCCAGATGTTCAATATGATGAATGAAGAACGCACCGTCACGGGACTGGCAGCGCTCGCGGCCGCCACGGTTTCCTACAACAACGCGGCAATGTATGCCGCCGGGCGCATCCAGGGGCGTTTGATCACCAACCCCAAAGCAGGCCGCGTCACCATCATTCATCACGAAGATGTGCGCCGGATGCTGATGTATCAAAAGTCCATCACCGAGGCCAGCCGGGCGATGATTGCGATGTCCTACTACTGCATGGACATCGCAGAGAACACGGACGACGAAAATGAACGAAAGCGCGCCAAGGCTTTTGTGGAG
>JAWOJC010000186.1:0-3117 GCA_046484315.1 Smithellaceae bacterium
AAAAATAATAACGGAGAATGCAATCAAATGAACAAAGAAGAAATGTTGGAAGCAGTCTATCAAAAGGCGAAAACCGGTGAACTGACAGGCGGCAACTGTGCGCAATGCTCCATTGCCGCCATTTTCGATGTGCTGGGTGTGGAAGATGAAAGCGTCATCCGCGCCGCCACGGGACTGGCCGACGGCGTGGGCCTCACGGGCGACGGCCACTGCGGCGCGCTTTCCGGCGGCACCATCGCCATCAGCTACTTTTTCGGCCGCAAAAAAGAAGACCTCGCCAAAATGGGAAAACAGATCAAGGCGCTGCTTTTAGCCAAAAAATTCCACGAGCAGTTTGTCGCAGAATTTTCAACATGCCGCTGCCACGACATTCAGGTCAAACAGTTTGGTCGGTTTTTCAACCTCTACAACATGGAAGATATGAAAGCGGCGCAGGCCGCGGGCATGGCCGAAGGATGCTCAACCCTGGTGGGCAAAGCCGCCCGCATGGCGCTGGAGATCATCCTTCACGAACAGGCCAAAAAAGAAAAGGTGGAACTGCCGGTGGTATAAAACATTGATACACGGCGCCGGATTCTCGGTCTGAAATGGGATCCGGCGTTTCGTCTGCTTCTCCATAAAGAAGTTTACCTTCTTGAAAATTCAATTCTAAAGGCAGATATAAAATGATTCATTCTATTTCCGAAAGTCCTCTCTATCCGATTGTCAATCCCAAAAGCATCGCGTTTTTCGGCGCATCCAACACGTTTATGCGCATGGGATCGATCATGCTGTCATCGATGCAGGCATTGGGCTATGAAGGAAAAATATTCCCGATCCATCCCACGGAGAAAGAAGTCCGCGGCCTTACCGCCTACACCAACATTTTGGATGTGCCGGAAATTCCCGATCTGGCCATCATCGTGCTGCCCACGGAAATCGTATGCCGGACGCTGGACGATTGCGGGAAGAAAGGCATCCGGAGCGCCATTGTTGTTTCGGGCGGCTTCCGCGAGGCTGGCCCCGAAGGCGCTACGCTGCAAAAAGAACTGGAAGCAACCGCCCGCCGCTGGGGTATCCGTTTCCTGGGCCCCAACTGCCTGGGTGTAGCCAATCTTCATATCAAGCTCAATCCCACGCCCATCAAGGCGGATTGCAAGGCAGGCTTTGTCGGTTTGGCCTCGCAAAGCGGCAGCTTTATCACACAGATGTTTAATTATCTCCACCGCAACGGTATGGGTTTCAGCACGGCATTGAGCGTGGGTAATGAAGCCAGCATTGACATCGTGGACTGTCTGGAATACCTGGGCGCCTGCCCCGACACCAAAGTGATCACTCTCTATGTCGAAGGAATCAACCGCGGGGAAAAGTTTGTTGAAGCGGCAAAGGCCATCACGCCCCATAAGCCGATTGTGGCTCTTTATGTCGGAGGATCGGAAGCGGGACGAAAGGCGGGACAGTCTCATACCGGCTCCCTGTCGGGGCCCAACGAAATTTACGACGGCATATTTAAGCAATGCGGCATCATCCGCGCCCGCACGCTCACGGAGCTTTTTGATTATGCCCTCGCCCTGGGAACCCTGCCGCGTCCTCAGGGAAACGGTGTGGTTATTCAAACCCATTCCGGTGGGCCCGGCGCCACGGCGGCGGACGCCTGCGGGCGTTCGGGGCTCACGCTGCCGCGCCTATCACAAGAAACCGCAGAAAAACTTAAACCCCTGATCCCCAAAACCGCCAGTACGGCCAATCCGGTAGACATGACGTTTAGCAAAAATCCTTCGGAGGATTATTTTAATATTCCGGATATTCTGCTTCAGGATGATCAAGTGGACATGCTCCTTGCCTATTTTATATCACCGGGTCTCTTCCTCGAACGCACGCTTATGGAAATGGGCATTCCGGAAGCATCGGCCCCCTCGGAAGCGGATAAGTTGATCGGCGATTATGCGGATAAATTCTTCAGCCTGACCAAACTGCACCCCGAGAAAGCGATTGTCGGGTTTACCTACCGCAGCCTTCAGGAAAAAATGGTTAGAACGCTCCTGGATCGCGGCATTCCCATTTATCAGGACCCGGAGCGCGCCGCGCGCGCCATGGCGGCTGTGCGGGAATATTATCAAAGACGTCAGAGGCTACAATCTGCCAATCTTTAACACGCATCTAAAAACATGGGAGGTATGGAAATGAAAGAAAAACCCGCATATGAGAATTACCCGATCAGCGAAGAGGACATGGGCAAACGTTATAAAAACTGGATGCAGGTTTTAGCCCAGTATGTGGTTATGGCATACGACACAGGCAAAGAGGTGGGAGGCGACGAGTACGTCAAAAAGATGAAAGACAAATTTCACGCCATGGGACAAAAAAGCGCCCAAATGTGGATGAAGCGCTCCGGCTCCAAACCGGAGGACATGGCCGATTGCAGCGGTCTCCCCAAACTGCAGGACTGCATGGATGACACCTTCGCCAATTTCTGGCATGGGTATATCGAGTCGACGCCCGAAGCGTTTGAAAAGGAAGTGTATACCTGTCCCATCGCCGGCATCTGGTCCAAACAACCGGAGCTTTGCGATATACTGCTTGGCGCCTCCCTGTGCGGGATGGTGGAAACCCTGAATCCGAAATTCCAGCCGAAGGGTTTCAGTCAATTACTGGTGAAGGGCAATCAAACCTGCCGCTTCCGGGTGGAAATGGAAAAATGAGTCATGGATGATCGCGAAAGCTTTTCTGGACGTGTTGGAAAAGAAGGCCGGTGACTTCGAAGGAATTTCCACGAGCTGATCCCGGAAGGCAGAAAGAAACAAAATTTTACTGTTCTGGATTAAGCAGTCAATAAGATACACAAAGGAGGAAGAATTCATGGTTGGGGTGACAGAAGAAGTTAAGGAAAGCCTTAAGGCGACAAAGGTTTCATACCTGGCAACGGCGGCAAAAGACGGCACGCCCAATGTGGTTCCTATCGGCGCAGTTAAATTTCTGGATGACGAAACGCTGCTTATCTCCGATCAGTTTTTCAACAAAACCTTAAAGAACCTGCAGGCAAATCCAAAAATCGCGCTTTCCTGGTGGGGAGAAAAAGGCGGGTTCCAGGTCAAGGCCGACATTACAATTCACACCGACGGCGAAATCTTCCGGCAG
>JAWOJC010000239.1:0-4695 GCA_046484315.1 Smithellaceae bacterium
CTCGAAGCGGACGGGGCCGATACCCTCATCCGCAAAACGTTGCTGGCGCGCACCGCAAAGCTCTGGCCGGGCAGCCCCTTGCTTGTTCCCGTCATCACGCTTACGACGCCCTTGCAAACAGCCATCAGAAGGGCGCGGCTCCAGAGTCGCATCCGTTACGGCGCGGAACCTATTTTGGAAAAACTGGTCAGTGAAAAAACCGGCATTGCCAATGTGAAGAGTCAATCGGCCGCCCCATACGGCGAGAGGATTTCGCGACTGCTCATTTTTTCCAACGATGGCGCAGAACGCTTTTATCGGCGCATCGAGCAGACGTTGACCGCACACGCGCCCCGTATTCTGGGCTGTCTGCTTGATGCAGACGGCGACACTCTGGGAAAAGTGATCACCGGCAAACCGGGAACCATTAAAACACTTCTGATCGAACATAAAGATGCGGTTTCAGATATCCTGCGGGTGATTATTTCAGCCGAGACAGAATAATTAAAACCGGAAGCACCCATACGAAGCACCATGCGGGCAATATGTACCCACATGTATAAACAGTTGATTCTTTATGGCTCACCTGAATCTTTGATACTCACTTGAATCAAGCCCATCTTGAATGACCACAATATAAAAAAATAAATAATTACATGTGCTTCTATCATGAACATCGTATACGGCACGTATTGTGCCTTACAGAAAGCCGAAAACTAAATCGGAAAGGAGATTCACGTTATGAAAAAACTAGCCACTGTTTTAGCAACTGTTTTGATGATGGCCATCCTTGCAACCCCGTCTTTCGCGGCTCCCGGCGGTTCGAGGGAACACCGTCATAACGATTACCGCAAACCACACCGCATCCAGCCTTACAAATACGACCAGCGGCATCACATCAGCTACCGCGTGCCTCAGAAACAGCACATTGTTGTCAGGCATCTAACCCGCCCGGAGCCGCAGAGGATCGTCTATGTCACACATCCTCCCCTGCCGGGCTTTACGATGTTTTTCCCGTCTGTCACGATTCAAATTCGCTGAGGTCCGTGGCATCATATTGTAGGACGACTTCTTATCGTCAACACGTAAAAGGACCGGGCAGGCCCATGATCAACGGCCTGTCCGGTTCTCTTTTTTCAGCTTACAAATCACTCAGAACATCTGTTTTTTGCCCGAGACGATTTGTTTCAAGATAAATGCCCGCAAAATTGTCTACACATTTTGTAGAACAGCTTACATTTCACGAAATATTCAAAAACAACCAGAGACAACCTTATTGCACAAACCATAAATAACATTTTAATATCATGTAATTAAAAATATTTTTCAAAAAGCAACCTTCAGAAGCGCCATGGCATGCCCATTGCTGTATTGATCAACCCAAAAGACCCCAGGATACGTAGCGCAAACTGAGGAAAACGGATATCAGCTTCCTTCGGAGCAGGCCATCCGGCAACCGAACGAACAAGATAAAAATAGAAACGCCATTTATCAGCGAAAAGAGCAAAGAAACATGGATACAATATCGCGACTCAACTGGAACGAGACCTACAGCGTCAGCCTCGACCTCCTCGATGCTGAACACAGGAAATTCTTTAATGTGATCAATCAGCTCATCTCCGCACACGAGAGGGAAGCCACTGATTATTTACCGACCATCAGCAAGCTGATTCATTACTCCTATTTCACATTTCATCAGGAACATCTGGCCATGATGATAGCAAACTACCCCGGCTTCGCCAGACATATCCGGGAACACCAGAAGTTTACCGCAAAGATGGAGGAGTTTCTCAAAGACTACGTCATCGGCCGTCCGGACCTGGGAGAAAAAATGATCATTTTTCTCAAATCCTGGGTTCGTGAACACATTATCCCCCTGGATGTGCAATTCGGGTATTATTTGCGCAGGAATCCGCAAATGCATGAACAAATTCAGAAAGCACATACGACCATGCACCCATCGCACCAACTCCATGTTGTAAACGCTTAGTTACCGGGGGACGTAAACTGCCTGTCCAAACGCATTATCCTGCCGCCTTTCTCCATCCACACTAAAAGGCAGGATAATGCGCCTCTTAATAAACCCCAAACTCGCGTCGGGCGCCTCTGACCTTCAATCCGGAAACCAGCGGATGCATTTTGCATTGCAAGCGACCTTGCACATGCCGGATGTCTTTTGCCGATGGTCTTGATTTTTAAACACTTCAGGTTTACCTTATTAATGAAAGAACGATTTATTCGAAGGAAGGTAATGGGAGAAAGTCAGTGAAATCATAAACGGGGTTGGCGAGAGTCAACGAGAATAGGAAAGTGGACAACCATGAAAGGAGGATCATCATGTTTGCACCAAAGAACATTCTTGTTCCGACAGACTTCTCTGCAGAGTCGGATGAAGCCTTGAAGGAAGCGTTGGAATTAGCCAGACAATATGACGCTCGGGTATACCTGATGCACGTCACCGAACCGGTGACTCAGTGTACGGGAGATTATTGCCTGGACGCATCGGCGGTTCGTCAGGCCGAAAATGAGGAATTTATTATGGCCAGAAGGCAGATGGATGAAGAAATCGCCAAATTTGCCAATCTGAGTGATGTTGAAGTCATAGGCGACATTCGAAATGGCGATCCGGTCGGGGAAATTCTCAAAGAACAAAATGAAAGAAACGTGGATCTGATCGTCATGCCGTCTCATCGCAAAACAGGTCTGCTCAGGAAACTTATGGGGCCGATCACTGAGCGGGTTATGGAGGAGGCGAAAACACCTGTGCTGCTCGTCAGGCACTAAAGCACCGCAAAACCACTGAGCATCTTTTCCATGAAACCGGGCAGCCTGCAAAGGAGGCTGCCCGGTTTTTTCGCGACATCCAAAGACGAACTCCGCTTTATGCAACCGGAAGCATGCGGCATCTTCGGCCATGCCGTTTTCAATACCCCCCCTTCGGGCATGACCGTGAAGCACAGCAGATTCAGAATGCAGCAGAAGCCCATGCGCATGCGATCTGCAAGAAAAAAACACATTAACCGATTGTTTAATTTAAGAATTTTAAATTTCTTAAATTATTTATTGAATATATGCTCATGCTTTCATATAATGCGGCCCATGATCAATACAAAACCAATCAAAGGCTGTGGCAATAGAACGATTCATGAACATCTGGTGGCCAAGGCCAGGCAATCCATGCCCGATGACGAGGCACTCTACGAACTGGCCGACCTGTTCAGGGTATTTGGCGACAGCACCAGGATCCGGATTTTGCATGCCCTGATGTCTTCTGAGATGTGCGTGTGCGACATTTCCTTTCTTCTGGGCATGACGGAATCCGCCATATCGCACCAGTTACGGGTGCTGAGGCAGACGCGCATGGTCACGCAGAGAAAGGCCGGGCGGGTTGTCTATTATTCAATCGCGGATGATCACATCAAAACGATACTGAAGTGCGGCCTGGATCATATGGTCGAGTGACAGACCAACGCAGCGGGGAGGAAGCCGTCACATGCCTGAAATGAAAATGCATTATCGCCGGATTCAAAAGGTTCTTTGGATTGTTCTGGTGTTAAACAGCCTGGTCGCGGCGGCCAAGATCACTTATGGATGGAAGACGGGTTCGGCCAGCATGACTGCCGACGGCTTTCATTCACTGGCCGACGGCACATCGAATGTGATCGGCCTCATCGGTATTCACATTTGTTCGCAACCGAAAGACGAAGACCACCCCTACGGCCACAAAAAATTTGAAACGCTCTTTGCGCTGGGCATTGCCGCCATGCTGCTGCTCGTGGCTTTTAATCTCGGCAGGACCGGCGTGGAAAGAATAATGCACCCCGTCGTCCCGAGGGTTGATCTGATCAGCTTTGTGATCATGATCATCACCATCCTGGTCAATACCACGGTCATGATTTACGAACGCCGGCGGGGGAAAGCGCTCAAAAGCGACATCCTAATGGCCGACGCCATGCATACGCGGGCGGATATCTTCACGTCTCTTTCGGTCATCATCGCGCTTGTCTGCGTGAAGCTGGGCTTCCCCATGATCGACCCTGTGGTCACGCTTGTGATTGCCGGATTCATCGCTTATTCCGCGTTTATCATTATCCGGCAGGAATCGGGAATTCTGTGCGACGCGGCCGCGATTACCGATACAACGGAAATTGAAAATGTGGTCACGCGGATTTCGGGTGTAAAAAGCTGCCACAAAATCCGTACGCGCGGTAGACCGGATGATGTGTATATCGATTTGCACATTCAAATCGCCGGAACCATGACCATGACAGATTCTCATCTGCTGAGTCACACCATTCAGAAGGAAATCAAAAACTCCTTTCCGCAAATTGTCGATGTGCTGGTTCACATGGAGCCGGAAACCTTTTGATGCCGACGCTAGATTGAGGTGCGTCGGGTAAGATGACCGGATATTGAAAAACGTTTATAACGGAGGCTATGAATAATGCACCGGGAACAAATCGAACGCTGGCAACATACACACGTCTTCAATACCGAAAAGAAAGCGGTGGAAACACGAACGCTGATTGTGGTGATCATAACGCTCGTCACCATGACCGCCGAAATCTTTTTCGGCTGGCTTTCGCGATCCATGGCTCTTCTGGCCGACGGCTGGCATATGGGAACGCACGCGTTTGCCTTGGGGATTTCGCTTATCGCCTACATCCTGGCCAGAAAATATGCACAGGACAACCGGTTCGCATTCGGCGCGTGGAA
>JAWOJC010000247.1:0-26555 GCA_046484315.1 Smithellaceae bacterium
TGACGCTTATGTATAAAGAAAAGCAGAATAATGGTATGGCGCGCTATCATTTAAGAAAAGCACTCGACTTTGACAAAGATAATGAGATCAGAAAATCAAATGCAGTTGAAGAATTTTCCTTGCAAGACATATGGGACAAGGCATGGGACCAAGAGGAACGCCCTCAAGTATTGAAATAGCTCGATTTGATAGGGAACCGAAGAGGCACAGGCAACAGGGACGACGTCCCTTGCATTCCCTCTCCCTCAATGGGAGAGGGTGAATAAAATATATACCCCTCCCCTCATTCCCCTCCCACAGGGGGCGGGAAAGTAAAACAGAGGCTGAAATGATTTTAGATAAGATTGTTGAAACCAAAAAAGAGGAAGTGGCAGCGTTGAAGAAGACGACCTCTGTTGCGGCGTTGGAAGAAGTCATCGCGGGGCTAGCACCCTGCCGGGATTTTCGAGAGGCGATCAGCGGTGCCGACTGTTCCATTATCGCGGAAGTGAAATGCGCGTCGCCTTCACGCGGGCGGCTGGTGGAACGCTTTGAACCGCTTATAATCGCAAAGACGTATGATCAAAACGGCGCGGCGGCGATATCCGTATTGACGGATGAAACCTATTTTATGGGCCACAAGGATTATCTGACCGAAATCAAGCGCCACGTGCGGCTGCCGGTTTTACGCAAGGATTTTATCATTGATCCGATTCAGGTTTACGAAACACATGCCATGGGTGCGGATGCGATTTTGCTGATTGTCTGCGTGCTCGAAAAGAGGCTTGCGGAATTTCTCGCCCTGTCAAAAACGCAGGGCCTGCACCCGCTGGTTGAAGTGCATACCGAAGATGAAATGGCTATTGCGCTCGATGCGGGCGCGGAGATTATCGGTATTAACAATCGCAACCTTGATACGTTCGTCACAGACATCAACACCAGCCGCGACCTGAAAAAGAAAATTCCGGCAGGCGTTACCGTTGTGGCGGAAAGCGCGATAAAAGACCGGGCCGATATTGAATATCTGATGCATGAAGGCATCCATGCGTTTTTGATCGGTGAGAGCCTTGTCATTGCGCCGGACATCGGCAGAAAACTTCGCCTGTTTCTGGGAGACGAATCCTGATGCAGGTGAAGATTTGCGGCATCACGAATATCGAAGACGCGCTATGCGCGGCCGAAAACGGGGCTACGGCTCTGGGCTTTATTTTTTATCCGCCGTCGCCTCGCACTATCGATCCGCAAAAGGCCCTGGAAATCATTGACCGGTTGCCTGTGCGTCTGGTAAAAGTCGGCGTTTTCGTCAATGAACAGCCCGAGACAGTGCGCCAAATAGTTGAGCGCTGCCGCCTCGACATGCTGCAACTTCACGGCGACGAGTCTCCCGAATACTGCGGGATGTTTCCTTCGCGCCGGGTCATCAAGGCGCTGGAGCTAAAGACGGATGAGGATGTCAGCCGCGTAAGTGATTTTGATGTACCCGCCATATTGGTGGATGCACGTCATGCGGGACTCTATGGCGGCACGGGAAAGACTGCCAACTGGGAGCTTGCCCGGCGCGTGCCCAGACCCCTGATTTTGTCCGGCGGCTTGAACGAAGACAATGTGGTGGCCGCGATACAGCAGGTCCGGCCAGCCGCGCTGGACATCAACAGCGGGGTGGAAGAGCGCCCAGGCCAAAAAGATGCGGCAAAAATTGAACGCATGATGCAAATGATTTCAACGGCAACAAGCGGCATGAAGACGCCGCAACTATTTGTGCAAAAGGAAAAGATATGAAAACACAACCGGATCAAAACGGCCATTTTGACATTTTCGGGGGGCGCTACGCCGCCGAAACGCTGATGCCGGCGCTTCTGGAATTGGAAGACGCCTACGGCAAGGCTAAAAAAGACAAATCGTTTGAAAAAGAATTCGACTGGTACCGGCGCGAATATGCGGGCCGTCCGACACCGCTTTATTTTGCCCAAAGAATGACGAAAGCTCTGGGGGGCGCAAAAATTTATCTCAAACGCGAAGACCTCAATCATACCGGTTCGCACAAGATCAACAACACGTTGGGCCAGGCGCTTCTGGCCAAACGTATGGGCAAGAAAAAAGTCATTGCCGAAACCGGCGCAGGGCAGCACGGCGTGGCCACCGCCACCGTCGCGGCGCTCTTCGGGATGGAATGTAAAATTTTCATGGGCGAGGAAGACATCCGCCGTCAGGCCCCCAACGTGTTTCGCATGAAGATTCTGGGCGCGGAAGTGGTGCCGGTTTCAAGCGGCACGGCCACGCTTAAAGACGCGATGAACGAGGCCATGCGCTACTGGGTCGGAAGCGTCCGCGATACGTTTTACATTATCGGCACAACTGCCGGGCCGCATCCCTACCCCATGATGGTGCGCAATTTTCAGTCGGTCATCGGCCGGGAAATCAAAAGACAGATCCGTAAAATGGAAGGCCGCAATCCCGATGTGCTGGTGGCCTGCGTGGGCGGCGGTTCCAACGCGATGGGCACCTTCTATGCGTTTCGCAATGATAAGAAGGTGGCATTGCTCGGTGTGGAAGCAGCCGGCCACGGCATGAATACAACCGAGCATTCCGCAAGCATCAACGGCGGACAGGTTGGCGTTTTGCACGGCAACAAAACGTATCTCTTGCAGGATAAAAACGGCCAGGTCCGCGATGCGTATTCGATTGCGGCAGGGCTGGACTATCCCGGCGTGGGGCCGGAACATGCCTATTTTGCCGCCACCGGCCGGGCGCAATATGTCACGGTGACGGATAAGGAAGCCATCGAGGCGTTTTCGTTTTTATCGCGGCTCGAAGGCATTATCCCCGCGTTGGAAAGCGCACACGCGATTGCCCAGACGATGAAAATCGCGCCGTCGATGAAGAAAAATAAAATTCTGGTGGTTTGTCTTTCCGGACGCGGCGACAAAGACGCCCAGACGATTATTGAAACTGTGTAATCCCCCTTTATGAGATGGGGGAAAGGGGGATTTTAAAATCCTCCCCGACCCTCCTTTAAAAAAGGAGGGCCGCTAAGCTTTCGGCTCACATGCTAACCCTCTTTTAGAAACGGAGGGAACGGTAAAAGGAAAAGGAAAAGAAAGAGGAAAAGGATGGGACGAATATCTGAAAAGTTTAAAGCGTTGCGCGAAAAAAATGAAAAGGCGCTGATTGTTTATTTAACGGCGGGCGATCCCTCGCTTACCGTCACGAAAGAATTGATTTTCACGCTGGAAAAATCGGGGGTGGATATCCTGGAAATCGGCGTGCCCTTTTCCGATCCGACGGCGGACGGACCCGTGATTCAGGCGGCATCCCAGCGCGCGTTGAAAACCGGTGCGACCCTGCAGGGCGTCCTTGATCTCGTCGGTGATGTTCGCCGGACGTCACAAACCCCCATCCTGCTTTTCGGCTACTATAATCCGATATTTTCATACGGCGTGGAAAAGTTTGCCCGGGCCGCCCGGAAAGCCGGTGTGGACGGTGTTTTAGTGGTGGATCTTCCGCCCGAAGAAGCGCCCGAATTGAGAGCCCATACCGACGCGGCGGGCCTCGACTTTATTTCGCTGATCGCGCCGACCACCGGCAAAGACCGGCTGAAAACGATTGCCCGAAGCGCCACGGGATTTATCTACTACATTTCCATTACCGGCGTCACCGGCACCGCCGTGCCGAAAACGGAAGACATCGCCCGCGACATCGCCAAAATCCGCAAACATACCCGGATGCCGATCGCCGTGGGCTTCGGCATTTCCAATGCCACCCAGGCCAAAGCCATCGGCGCTTTGGCCGACGGCGTCGTCATCGGCAGCGCCCTGGTTAAACTGATTGACGAAAACAAGAACAGCGGCGATCTGCCCCGGATTGTGGCCGATTACACAAAAGGAATAAAAAAAGCCCTGCGGTAGGCCACCATCAGAACATCATCTTACGCCTGCGGATTGCCTTAACCAGCGGCAGGAGGATTAAGATCAGACAGATGATCAGCGCGGTCAGCGCGATCGGTCTTTCCACAAAGATAGCGAAGCTACCCTGCGACATCAGAAGCGATCGGCGAAGGTTGACTTCAAACAGGGGGCCGAGCACAAACCCCAAAATCAGAGGCGCGGCCGGATAGTCGAATTTTTTCAGCAGATACCCGGCCACACCGAACACGGTCATAACGCCTATGTCGAAGGCGCTGTTGTGGATGCTGTAGGAACCGACAACGCAAAAAAGAATGATAAGCGGGTAGAGCACCTTATCCGGAATTCGTAAAACCTGAACCCACAGCGGAATCATGGGCAGGTTGAGAATCATTAAAATCACATTGCCCAGATACATGCTGGCAATCACACCCCAGAAGATTTCGGGATGTTCCACAATCATCAGCGGTCCCGGGGTCACGCCGTGAATCATAAACGCACCGAACAGCACGGCCAGCACCACATTGGGCGGAATCCCCAGGGTCATCAGCGGAATAAAGGATGTGGACGCAGCGGCGTTGTTGGCGGACTCCGGCGCGGCCACACCTTCAATCGCGCCATGGCCGAATTCTTCGGGGTGCTTTGACACCTTTTTTTCAACGCCGTAAGCCACAAAGCTGGAAAGCACGGGACCGCCGCCCGGCAGGATGCCCAGAAAAAACCCGATGATCGTGCCGCGCACGATGGCCCATTTCGCCCGCAGCCACTGCTTTCGATCGGGAAACATGTCCCGGATTCGAACATGCAGTATTTTAACCGGCGCGGTCTTTTCCAGATTGACAAAAACCTCGGCCAGACCGAAAAGGCCGATGGCCAGAGGCACGACACTGAGTCCTTCAAACAGGTAGATGCTGCCGAACGTCATGCGCTGCTGAGAGGAAATGGGATCGAGGCCGACCAGACTCAAAACCACGCCGACCAGCGCCATGAGCACCGCTTTGATCATCGAGCGCTGCGCCAGATACACAACCAGGGTGAAACCCGTCAGAATGATGGCGAAGTACTCCGGCGGTCCGAATTTCAAAGCCAGACGGGAAAGCGGCGAGGCGACAAGCTGCAGTCCGATCAGGCCCACCGTTCCGGCGATGAAAGAGCCGAAGACGGCAATGCCCAGGGCCTGCCCGGCCTGCCCCTTGCGGGCCATTTGATGGCCGTCCAGACAGGTGACCACGGAGGCCGCCTCACCCGGCACATTGATCAGAATCGATGTGGTCGAACCGCCGTACATGGCGCCGTTGTAGATGCCGGCCAGCATGATGATCGCGCCTGCGGGCGGCAAATGAAACGTCAACGGCAACAGGATGGAAATCGCCCCCACAGGCCCCAGGCCGGGCAGAACCCCGACCAGCGTTCCCAGCACACAGCCCGCCAGTAGCAAGATCAGATGCTGCGATTCAAAGGCTACGGACAGGCCGTAAAACAATCCGGTCAACGCGTCCAAAAATAATCTCCCGTCGTGGTCAAGATCATATGCCCAGGATGCCCCGGGGCAGAGGTGTTTTCAAAAGCAGATGAAACAGGCCGTAGCTCAACAAAACGCAGGCCAGCGAACCGGCCAGCACCGCCCAGAAGCGGACGCGGCACAAAAAAAACAGAATCAGCATCAGCGCAAAGGTTGCGATGAGATAACCCAGCTTTTCCAATACCAGCACATAAACCACCAGGGCGGCAACCACGACCATGTTCTTCTGCCAGTTGAGGCGGTGCCATAAATCCGCCCATCGCACAGACACAGCCTTATCACGATAGGCAAAAGCAAAAAGCAGAAGGCTGAAGAAAACCAGTCCGACACTGATCCAGAAAGGCATAAAACCGGCCTGAGGATTGCGCACCGAGCCGATGCCCAGCCCCAGAGACACAATCACGACACAAGCCGCGAAAAAGAATATAAGCATGCTGCTGATCAGATTCCGGATATCCATGTGCAGTGTCCCTAAACCCTGATGACGGTGATTATTCCGGACTGGTGGCCGCTTCCTTGATAACCCCGGTTGATATCAGATGCCGGTTGATTCGTTTCCAGTGAACCCTTAAAAAGTCGTCGAAGGCCCGGCCGTCATAATAGACGGGAATCATATTGAGCCTGTCGAGCACATCGAGATAGTCTCTCGTTTTGATCGCAGCGGCAAAAGCCGCTTCCAGCTTCGCGGCGATAGCGGGATCCATATCGGACGGGGCCATCACGGCAAAAACCGCGTCGTTGGCAAAATCGTAGCCCGATTCCTTGAGGGTCGGGACATCCGGAAACTTCGGGGATCTGCGCTCGCTGATCACGGCCAGCAGTCTGGCCTGCCCCGACTTTACCGCCGGAATCAGTTCCGAGGTGAGCGAAGCAAACTCGACATGACCGCCCAGAAGCGCACCGAGCGCTTCCATGCTGCCCTTGAAAGGTACATGAATCATGTGCAGTCTGTCCTTTCCGGCAATAGCATCAACCGCCGCGTGGGTGGTGCTGCCCACGCCGGTGGTCGCAAATGTGATTTTGTTCGGATTTTTTTCCGCATCGTCCACCAGATCTTTCAGCGTTTTCCAGGGCGCGTCGCTTTTGACCACCAGGCCCAGCTGCGGCTCGGTAAAACCGATGATCGGTTTAAAGCTGGTCAAAGGCGTAAACGGCACCTGTTGAATCTGGCTCACACGGATTAAAACGGAGCTGGGCGTGGCGCAAAGGGTGTAGCCATCCGGCTTATGCGCCAACAGGGCGGCCAGCGCTACGGTGCCGGTTCCCCCGGGTTTGTTTTCAACGACCACCGGCTGCCCCAGGATCGCCTCTGCCGATTTTGCCAGCGCCCGCGCGCTCAGGTCCATGCTGCCGCCGGGCGAAAATCCCACCAGGAGCGTCACGGGACGATCCGGAAACGCGGCTTGCGCCTGAGGGATGAAAAGAAGAAAAACAGCAACCCAAGCGACAACGACCCATGTAATACGGCATAAAAATTCAGGTTTCATGGAAGAGCCTCCGATAATATAAAGTGGGTTTAAAACAACGGCGGGAGTATAGGAAGCTTCCCCGCGCCTGTCAATCGTTTTGTCCGGCGCACAGCCACATTCATTTACGTGATATACGCTTGACAGAAAAACGGGCCCGCTTTATAGTGTTTTCAAAAAATATTTTATAAATTAAACACTTGGACTTGCTGATGAAAGAAAGACGTCAAACAGAAAAAGCACGTCTGGAAAGCCTGCTGCGGATCAGCCAGTATCATGCGAAATCCAGACAGGATCTGCTGGATTTCGCGCTGAACGAAGCAATCACTCTGACGCAAAGCGAAATCGGTTATATTTATTTTTACAATAACCAGACAAGGCAGTTCATCCTCAACAGCTGGTCTGACGGCGTCATGGACGTGTGCAGAATCACCGAACCCCAAACCGTCTATGATCTGGATAAAACGGGCATTTGGGGAGAAGCGGTTCGCCAGGGCCGTCCCATCGTCATCAACAACTTCGCCGCCCCGCACCCCCTGAAAAAAGGTTATCCCGAAGGACACGCGCCGCTTTTACGCTTCATGACTGTTCCCGTTTTCAGCGAGGGCAGCATTGTGGCGGTTGTGGGCCTGGCGAACAAAAAGAGTGACTACATCGAGGTGGACATTCAACAGGCTTCCCTGCTGATGAGCTCCCTGTGGCAGATGGCGGAACGCAAAAAGTTTGAAGACGCACTGGCCCAATCTCAAGCGATGCTGGCCCAGATCATCAGCACGCTGCCGGCCAGAATTTTCTGGAAAGATGCCGATTTCAAATATCTGGGCTGCAACAGCCTGTTTGCCTTCGACGCAGGCCTGAATTCGCCGGAAGACATTGCCGGCAAAACCGACAAAGATCTGGCCTGGTCGGACAGGGCCGGAGAATATGAAGAAACAGACAGGAACGTCTTTTCCACCGGCCTTCCGATGATCGGTTACGAAGAGGAAGTGTCGTCGCCTACCGGAGAAAAACGCTGGTTGCACAGGCATAAACTGCCGCTCAAGGATGCCACAGGCAGGGTCACCGGCCTTCTGGGCATGTATGAAGATATCACCGGCATGAAGAAAGACCAATTAAGGCTCTCGCGCCTGGCGGCCATTGTGGAGGCCTCCGAAGACGCGATCATCGGCACGACGCCGGAAGGCATCATCACCGACTGGAACAGGGGGGCTGAAAAAATTTTCGGCTACCGGGTCTCTGAAATTCAGGGCCAACCGATTGCGATCCTGGCGCCGCCGGAAAAACAAGAAGAAGTGGAAGGCATTCTGCGCGCTATCCGGGCCGGCATGCATATTGACCACTACGAAACCATCCGGGTGCGCAAAAACAAAGATCCGTTTTACATTTCCCTGTCCGTATCCGCCATCATGGATAAAAACAATGTTCTGGCGGGTCTTTCCATCATCGGACGGGACGTGACGGAGAGAAAAAAGAACGAAAGCGAACTGGAACGATACCGCGATTTTATCGAGAACATCAGCGACGGCTGTTTCGAGGTGGATCTGAAGGGCAACATTCTCTTCGTCAATGAAGCCGTGGAAACGCGTCTGGGGTATGTCCGCGGGAGTTTGATCGGCGTGAACAACCGCGCATACACCAAGCCGGAAGAAGCCAAAAGGATTCTTGACGTTTTCAGAAATGTTTACCGGACGGGAAAGCCTGACACCATCGACGACTACGCCATTATGGATGCGG
The DNA here is from genome assembly GCA_046484315.1 of Smithellaceae bacterium. Taxonomy (GTDB): domain Bacteria; phylum Desulfobacterota; class Syntrophia; order Syntrophales; family Smithellaceae; genus UBA8904. Next base: position 8,604 of record JAWOJC010000247.1, read on the forward strand.
ACGGAAATACCCGGTATATCGCCATGTCCGTATCCCTGATCCGCGACGCAGAGGGGAACCCCGCAGGATACAGAGGCACCACCCGGGACAACACGGAAAGAAAAATAGCTCAAATCGCTCTTGAGCAAAGCGAGGCTCGTTACCGGAATTTATTCCAGTACAATAAAGCCGCCATGCTGCTGATTGATCCGGACACGACGGCGATTGTGGATGCCAATCTGGCGGCCTGCAGCTACTACCAGTACACACGCGACGAACTCCTCCGTAAATCCATCATGGATCTCAATGTGCAAAGTGACGAGGACGTTCGCGAAGAAACACAACGCGCAGACCGTGAACAGCGCAGTCAATTATATTTCCGGCACCGCCTGGCCAACGGCGACATTCATCCGGTGGAAGTTTTCAGCGGCCCCATTGAAATCGGGGGCAAACAGCTCCTTTATGCGATCATTCATGATATCACGGCACGCCGGGAAGCGGAGCAGGCCGTTCGGGAAAGCGAGGAAAAATATCGCACAATTCTGGAAACCATCTCGGAAGGATACCTGGAGCACGATCTGGAGGGTAATTTCCTCTTTGCCAACGACGCCGCCTGCACACTGGCGGGCTACACAAGAGAAGACATCGTCGGCATGAACTACCGCCGGGTTGTTTCCGAAGAAACGGCCGGAAAGATGTTCTCCATTTACAATTCGATTTACAAAACCGGCCAGTCGGAAACGCTGCTGGACTTTGAAATCATCCGTCGCGACGGCAGTCGCGTGATGCTGGAACTAAACGCCATGCTCATGCGGAATCAGGACGGCAAGCCGACGGGATTTCGCGTGATGTCGCGCGATGTCACGGCGCGCCGACGGGCCGAAGATGAACTGCGGCGAAGCGAAGAAAGGTACCGCTCCATTCTGGAAAATATCTCGGAAGGCTATTTCGAAAGCGATCTGCAGGGCAATGTCGTCTTTTCCAATGATGCCGGCTGCCTCATGATGGGATATGACAGGCCAAGTCTTTATCAGATCAATTACCGGCAATTCACCACCCCTGACACCCGGATAAGAATCCGGGATACGTATAACAGCGTCTTTAAAACAGGCATCCACAGCAAAATGGATGACTATGAAATCATCCGCGGCGACGGCGCCCTGCGGGTGCATCAACTGACCGTCGGCCTGATCCGGGACGCGGAGGGCAACCCCACAGGATTCCGCACGGTGGCACGCGATGTCACGGAACAAAAACAGGCGGAAGAAGCCCTGCGGCAAAGCGAAGAACGCATCCGGCTTTTGTTCAACAACATCCCCGTCCCGACCTTCGTCTGGAAGGCCCGGGCACAGGAACTCATCCTGGCGGAATTCAACGCCGCGGCGTTCCAGTTCATCGGAGACCGCGTGATTGACTTTGTGGGCAAAACCGCCGACCAGTTCTTCGAACGCATGCCGCAGGTGCCGGCCGACATACGCCGGTGCCAGGCCCTGGGCAAAACCGTTGAGAACCAGTTCTGGTACAGCCTCGACGACCGCGCGGAAAAGCGCTACGTCATCGTCAAATACGCCTACGCGCCGCCGGACAGCGTGCTGATGCATGTCAACGACATCACCGGTCAGAAGCGCGCGGAAGAAAACCTTCAGTACATCAGCATCCACGATTCACTCACGGGGCTGTTTAACCGGTTCTATGCCGATGCGGAAATCAGCCGACTTTCGTCTAGCCGCCTCAGACCGGTCAGCGTGATCATCATCGACCTCAATGACCTCAAGAAGATCAACGATGAATTCGGACACGCCATGGGGGATCTCTACATTAAAAATGCAGCCGCTCTTCTCAAACAGACGTTCCGGCCCGAGGACATGACAGCCAGGATCGGCGGGGATGAGTTTCTCGCCCTGCTTCCCCTGGTGGACGAAGACATTTGTGCCCAGGCCATTGAACGGCTCAATGAAAACATCAAATCCTTCAATGCAAACAATGATCAGCCCATGAGCCTGTCCGCCGGCTGCGCCACAGCCCATACAGGCGACAATCTGGCAGACCGGATTCGCGAGGCGGATCGTCGCATGTACGATGAAAAAGCCGCCATGAAAGCCGCCTCCTCGACTCCTGCGCCCCACTGATCAGCCGCTCTGCGCCCGTCCGGTTTTTCCGGCGCCTGCCTTGGGACTAAAGCCCCTTTTTCTCAAATCCGTAAAACAGGGCAATGACGAGTACCCAAAAGACCGGTATGATCACCCAGTGGGAAACGCCGAAAACATCGGACCAGCCGATCTTTCCGAAATTTTTCCACGCCCCGATGGTGGAGGAGAAGGCCGGATAGATCTCGGCAAAAACAGCCGCGCCCACGATCATGCCTGCAATCGCAAAGAGCGCGTGGATTCGCCCTTCCCCCAGCGCCGCCACAGACGTGCCGGGGCAAAATCCCATGACCGCCCAGCCGGCCCCGAACAATATCCCGCCCAGGACAACCGCGCCGACATTCATCGGTTTGTGACTCAGGGTGATGACGCCGGCATCCGACAGAAGGTAAATCCCCACCACGCCCACCAGCGCCGCCGAGAGCATAAATTTAAAGATAGTCATGTCCCGCAACAGCATCGCGCCCACCTGTTTTTCGAAACGGATCACTCTGCCTTTTTGCATCAGAAATCCGAAGACAAGGCCTGTCACCAGCCCTAAGATCTGTTCCACGCTCATGATGCCCTCCTGACGTAAATCAGCCGGGCAAATAAAACACCCACGCCGAAAAAGAGGATTAACGCGACAAACGAACTGACCGACAACTGCATCATGCCGCTCAAGCCATGCCCGCTGGGACAACCGTCCGCCATGCGTGCGCCGATCATCGCCACGATCCCGCCCAGAAAAGCACAGGCCGCCCGCCAGGCGACAGAGGAACCGAACCTGGCTTCCCACATCGGCGGCACCTTTTCAATTTTGAAGCTTTTATCCGTCACCGACGACAAAAGAGCGCCCAGTATAATGCCGATCATCAGCATAAACTGCCAATCCACGCGAATTTTGGTTTTCGTAAAATACGCATTGGCATCGACATGATCCGCCGCGACGGTCTTCTCCAGATAGGCCGCGGCGCGGACAAACGTGGTCGACGCGCCGATGTAGTTGGTTTTTCCCATGAGCTGCGTCGTGGCAACCACGGAAACAATTGCCAGAATCCCGACCAGAGCGCCGGCCAGATAAGGATTCCACCCCCCGTCTTTGGTTTTCAATTTCATGATAACCTCCTTCGCTTTGTTGTTCTGATATCAAGATGATCCTGTGGGTACCCCCTCCGGGTCATTTCATCCGTACGGAAAATACCGGCAGCCGAGCGAGAGAATGCGTAGAATTCGTGGTTGTTCTATTTTCCATAAAATGATATTTTTTTCAATCTTTAAGAGGGCCTTAGACAGCCCGCAAACATTTTGAGCTGAAAGACAATCCGTGACGCAAATAAAAATTAAACTGGCCATAGATGCCAGACCGGCACAGGGACGCGCTTCCGGCGTCGTCACCTACACACGAAACATCATCCGGGCACTGCCCGTCATCGCGGATCGATTTGATTTTTTCTTCATCACAGATCAAAGGCTCAGCAAAGACGGCATCACCTTCCCGGATAACGCCGTGTTCATCAACACGTCCGTCGGTCGATCCCACCGGTTGCTTGCCGATGTATGGACACAATTCGCACTTCCCCGAATTCTGACCAAAGCCGGCGTGGACGTGTTCCATCAGCCGGACTACCTGATCCCCGTTCGGCCTGTCCCATTCATCCTTGTCGCAAGTTACCTCGATGCCATCGTGTTTACCCCCGACGACAACCGCAGCTTCCTGTCCAAAAAAAGGGTCCAATGGCTGCTTAAGCGGGGTGCGAAAAACGCCGACGCGATTGTCACCATCTCGGAATTCTCCCGAAGCGAACTCATCAGGTATCTTGAGCACGCCCCGTCACAGATCGTCAGCATCTGGTGCGGTGTGACGCCTGAGTTTTTCATCCCCCCGGACAATCAGACGACGGACGCGTGTATCAGAAAGCTAGACACCCGGGTCTCTTTCATTCTCTACTACGGCGGTTTTTCAAAACGCAAGAATGTGCCCCTTCTGCTTCAGGCGTTCAAGCATCTCGCCTGCGGAAATAAATTTAAGCTGGTGATCGCGGGAGACATCCCCCCTGAGATCCGGGACATGATTCGAACATTGCGGCTGGAGGAATATATCATATTGTTCGGCTACGCCACAGACGAAGAGTTGCGGGTGCTGCTGCGACGCTGCGACCTGTTTGTTTTTCCATCCGACGCGGAAGGATTCGGTCTGCCTGTGGCCGAAGCCATGGCGTGCGGGACGGCGATTGTTTGTTCGGCAAACGGTTCTCTGCCGGAAATCGCAGGAAACGGTGTGCTTTATTTTCAGCCATCCACGCCTGAGAACCTTGCCGCGACCATGGAAAACGTTCTTGCCGACGAGTGCTTGCGCAGAGATTTGCAGGCCCGGGCCCTCAGGCACGCACAACGGTTTGACTGGACAAAAGCTGTGCAAAAGCTGGGGGCACTTTACCTGAGACTGCTTGGCCAAAAGGCGGCCGCGCGTTGAAGGCCGCCTTTTTTGCGTCCGATTCGATCTAATCCATATGTTCCAGAGATAATTTAGCAGGCTGTTTCCCCAGAAGCACCATCCCGAAATGCTCGTATTTTTCGCCGGTACTCGGGTCCATATCATGCCAGCGGGCCAGAAATTCACGCTCGCGAAGCCAGGTGCGCCGGATGGTCGCGGGATCCTCAAACAGCAAGACATCCTTGTTCAGTCCGATAACAATCGCGTAGTGGCCATCATCCCAGTCGCGGCGCCAGTCGTCGATGGTCATATAGTGATCCGCCCAGGCCTGTAAAAGCACAATCACCGGCGTGCCGGCGTCCACATACTGTTTGACCTGATTGAGCGACCAGTGCGTGCCGGACTTGACCTGGAATCCGAAACTTTCCGCAACCCGGATCATGGCCCGAGGCGGCGTGCCTTCCTCGGCGCACGTGCCCAGCGCATCCATCAGCGCGTCACCGCGAATGTCGGAACCGTAGTAATGCATGACCGTCTGGAGCGCCTGCGCGCCACAGTCATAGTCATAGGTCTGCTTGCCGATGTGCAGATCGATCATGGACATCCGCTGCGATTCCTGAAGCGATTGGAGCGTCTGCAAAAGCGACTCGGCAAATGCGCGCCGCAACCGGTTGATCTGCGCGATATTGGGCGTCCCGTCTTCATTTTTAAAAAGACGCTCATGGGTTTCCTGAATAAATGCCGGCGCACGCGCGCCGGCGCGCTTCAGTGCGTTGACGGAATGCGCCGCGCATACGTGACCGTGAACACGGTAATACTCCGACGCGTTTACAGTGACCAGAACATCGGGCAGACGTTTGCGCAGCTCGGATGCGTAGGTTTCCACCATCACGTCCGGACAGTAATAAAGAGGTTTTTCATCACGGGGCGTATGCTGGAAATTCATTAAATCAATCTGATTCTCCTGCATGCCGCGGGCGGTTACCGTGGAGTGGCCGTCAAAGAGCAGACCCGCGCCCGCGGAAATATTTTCCTCAATACTCCGGTGAAAAGGCTTGAGATATTTATCGGACCAGGCCGCCCGCATAGACGGGGAGGGCTCGCATCCTCCCCGGTAAACTGGTTGTCCGTGAACATCTTTCAACGGCACACTTTCATCGATGTCGGCCGGATCGCGGTTGGCCTCCAGCAGGATGCTGCAATAGGGAAAGACGATTTGCCGGCAGGCGAGAATGTCGCGAAAATCATAGAGCCAATGGGTGTACCAATCGACGTTCTTAATCAGCGAGGAAAAGTCATCCGAAAGGTCTTCAAATGAAATCTCCGGTGGAATCGCGACACCGCTGTGCGGCACAACAACCAGAATATCCGAACCCGTCATGGCGTTTTAGTCCCTTCAAAAATGATGAACGGTGAGGGTTACCCCTGTGATTGCTCGACGTTGCTATTGTATGCCTATTTCTGTTTTTTTCAATATTCAAAATCGCCGCCGGAAAAAAATATAAATAAATGTAAAATCATCAAGTTGCCCGCACAGGCTTGACAATCTTCCGGAAAACGTCTCTAATTACCCATCTGAAAATACGGGAAGGAACGTGTAAAATGCTCAACATCGAACAATTTCGCTTTGGCGATAATCTGGGTTATCTTATCTACGGAAAAACCGAAGCCATGGCTGTCGATGGCGGCGCCTGGCAGGAAATTCTGGCCTTTTTGGACAAGCAGCAACGGACGTTGAAATTTGTTACAAACACTCATCGACATTACGACCACACGCCGGGCGACGATCACCTGCTCGCGAAAACGAAGGCCGTATTTCTGGACTGCTCCGCTTTTGCGGATCACGAAACCATTCTGCTAGCGGATGAAACGGTTGTCGTTTACCGCACCCCCGGACACTCCGCACACTCGGTCTGTTTTCACGCGGACGACAACCTGATCACCGGCGACACTCTGTTCAACGGCACCATCGGCAATTGTTTTTCGGGCAACCTCAAAGGTTTTTTTGAATCCATCGTGCGCCTGATGAGACTGCCGGATCATACACGCATATTCGCGGGACATGATTATGTCCGTGATTCCCTGGCTTATGCCCGCCATTTAGAACCGGATAATGAAGCCATCAACCTTTTCCGGCAGACTTATGATCCCGACCTTGTCTTTTCAACCCTCGCCCAGGAGTGTCAGATCAACCCCTACCTGCGTTTTAATGAGCCGGCCATCGTAAAGCTGATTGTTCAGCGGGGTCTGCCGCATGCCACCGAATGGGAACGCTGGAATTCGCTGATGGCAATTGATTAGCATCACACAGGCCATGTGATTTTTTCACATCCCCCGCGTCAGATGCGCCTTGACACCGGACGGCAAAGACCGTTATATTAACATCCAATTCACTTTGATTCTTTTTTCAATCTGCACGCTTTTATAAGGTTGACGGTCACAGCAGCCATCCGAAGGGATACTATCCCGGAAAAGGAGAAAACATGCAGGACAACATTCTTTTAAAGCCGCTCCGCATCGGTGCCATGGATCTTCCCAACCGTGTTTTTATGTCGCCCATGACGCGCAGTCGTGCGGACAATCCGGAACACAAAGCCACAAGCCTCATGGCCGAATACTATGAACAGCGGGCCACAGCCGGACTGATTATCACGGAAGGCGCGCAGGTTTCACCACAGGCCGTGGGTTATATCCGCACGCCGGGCATTTACACCCCCGAACAGGTCGAAGGCTGGAAGTCGGTTACGGACGCTGTGCACAAAAAAAGCGGCCACATCTTCTGCCAGCTTTGGCACGTGGGCCGTATCTCGCATAGCGATTTTCACGGGGGGAATCCACCGGTCGCGCCGTCCGCCATTAACGCTAATGACAGGGTCTATACGGCGGAGGGCTTCAAAAAGACATCCACCCCGCGCGCGCTGACCGTCCCGGAAATTCACAACACCACGCAGGATTTCCGACGCGCGGCGCATAACGCGGTTGACGCGGGCTTTGACGGGGTTGAACTCCATTCAGCCAACGGGTATCTCTTCCACCAGTTTTTTGTGAATTGCGCCAACACGCGCACGGATGAATATGGCGGGTCACGAGAAAACAAGGCGCGTTTTTTCTTTGAAACGCTTGACGCCGCGGGTAAATCGATCGGCTTCGATCGCGTCGGTGTCCGCCTGAATCCTTCCGCGCACGGATTTTTCGGTATCACCATCGATAAAGACACGATTCCCACATTTGAATATATTGTCGAACGGCTCAATGACTACAGGGAGCTGGCCTACGTGCACTTCGTAGAACCGATGGTTCCCGTGGACAACGTTCCTCATGCCGTCAAAGACATTGCCAGACATTTCCGTCCCCGCTACAAGGGCACGATGATCATCAACTGTGCATTCCGGGCGGATTCCGCAAAACGCGTCATTGAAGAAGGCTTTGCCGACGCCGTGGCATTCGGCAAGCCGTTTCTGGCAAATCCCGATCTGGTGGAACGCATCGCCGCCGGCGCGAAATGGAATCGATGGGATGAATCAACGTTTTACACGGAAGGCCCCAAAGGATATACAGATTATCCGACGATGAAAGAATGAGATGCAGATCTTGCATGGCAAGGGTAAAAGCAAAAACAAGTCCGCATAAATCACACAAGGAGCAAACAAGATGGCCAGAATACAAGTCGGAGATGTGTTTGGGGATTTTTCATTGAAGAGCCACACGGAGGCGGTGGTGGATACCAGGGCGATGGCCGGCAAAAGAATCCTCCTGTCTTTTCACCCGCTGGCCTGGACGGAACTCTGCGCAAGGCAAATGCAGTCGCTGGAAGCGAATGCCGATGTTTTCTCATCGCTCAATACTGTCCCGCTGGGATTTTCCGTGGACGCGGTGCCGTGCAAGAAGGCCTGGGCGGAAAGTCTGGGCATTAAAAAAGTAGACCTGCTCGCGGATTTCTGGCCGCATGGCGGCATCGCCGCGAAACTCGGCTTGTTTATCGACAAGTTCGGTTTTTCGGAACGCGCCAATGTCATCCTCGATGAACAACGAAAAGCGATCTTCGTGAAGGTCTATCCGATCCGGGAATTGCCGGATATTAACGAAGTTCTGGCTTTCCTGAAGAAATGACTAGCTCATATAGCTGTGCAGGCTGGGCAGATAATTCACGCCCAGATAGGTAAACAGCACACAGGCGAAACCGGCAATGGCAAGAACAGCCATGCGCGTACCGCGCCAGCCTCGCACCAGACGGGCGTGCAGCATGGCGGCATACACGAGCCACGTCACCAAAGACCAGGTTTCTTTCGGATCCCAGCTCCAGTAAGATCCCCAGGCGTAATGCGCCCAGACGGAACCGGTCACAATGCCCAGCGCCAGAAAAACGACACCCAAAACCGTACACTGATAGATCAATTCGTCGATCATGTCATCACCGGGCAGCATCCGGAAAAAACGGCCGGGATTGCTTTTTTTCGAAGCAATCCCTTTTTTCAGCAGAAACATCACCCCTAGGGCAAACGCAACCGTAAATGCGGCGTATCCCAGAAAACAGGTCAACACATGCGAGGTCAGCCAGTTGCTCTGCAGCGCGGGAATTAAAGGTTCAATGCGGTTGTTGATTCCGGGAGCGATGGAAGCATACGCCATGACTAAAAAAGCCGCAGGCATCACAAACACGCCGAGACTCCGGTTTTTTAGACGCCACTCCATCAGCAGGTACAAAAACACGATCGTCCAGGCAAAGAAAATCAGCGACTCATAAAAATTGGTAAGCGGCGCCCGGCCGATGCCGAGGTCGTAGGAGGCCACCCAGCGGATGATCAAAGCGGCGGTATGGGCAACCAGGCCGCCCAATGCGGCCAATGTCGCAAACCTGCCCCAGAACTCCTTGCCCAGAATCATTCGAAACAGATAGAAGACAAACGCGGCAAAATAGACAAACGTAACCCAGCTCAATATGGTGGTATGAATCATTCAGCATTCTCCAGACGCTCTGCCATATCGGCAAGCAGTTGATCGATTTCCCGGTTCAGCCCCGCGGCATTTCTGAAGCTTCTGCCGGCAACCGTAATTCGCGTGGCGCCGTCAGACACGCTCACGCGAATCCAGAGTTGACGCGCGTAGGTCATTAATAACAAAAGCAAGCCCGCGATAAGAATCACAGCGAACGCGGCCACCAGGGGCACCCCGGGATCGCGGCTGACTTGCAGGCCTGTAAAATATTTCTCTTCAAGCCCCAGAAGCGCAAAGGTGTACGGACGAAACAACCCGGGGTTGAACACCGGAACCTGCTCAAAAATGTCGGGACTGATCTCGCGGATTTGATCGACATGCTGAAAGACCCAGAATTCAACTTCGTCCGGCCCCTGCTTTGAGCGCACGGCAAGTTTCACCGCGGGGCCCATCTTCATGAGATCCTCTTCCACCCGTAAAACGCGAAACGTTCCCTCCCCGCCCGGTAATTCGAAAAGATAGCCCTTGCTGACATTCATCAGGTCTTCTTTCCCCCCGCGGCGCATGAGGGCCAGCGTCGCCATGCCGTCCTGGGCGCGACCGAAACTCGATTGATAGAAACGGAAATCCTCAAAGACCAGCGGGTGGTTCACCCGCAATTTCCCCTGCCTGGCAATCTGGTTGTCCTTAAAGAAAGTCAGATCCGACTGATAGGTTTTCGGCATCCCGTTTTCATAAAATTCCACTGTAAACTTGTCGCAGCGAACGGCAAAGGGAAGCGACACAGCGCCCTTATTATCACGAAGATTCAAAACACTAACGGTTTCTCCTTCCGCAATCTGAACATAACCCTCCACGCCGAAGAGGGAACCCACCAACACACCCGCAATCAAAACCAGAATACTCAGATGGACGATGTAAACGCCAAAATGGGAAAACCGGCCCTTATCGGCACACAGATAGACGCCGTCTTCCGCGTCGGCCCGTTGCACACGGCCCAGGCGCTTTTTAAGCATCGCTTCGGCAACTCCGGCGGCCTGCTGCGTGTCGCGATGCGTTCGCAGATGCCGTTCTTCCGGAAGGTTCTCAAATACGGCCCGGTCCGTCAAGGCAGGTCGCTTTTTGAAACGCTGCCAGGCCTGAGGAAACCGGTCCACAGAACAGATGATCAGATTGACGGCCAGAAGTCCCATCAGCAGAAAAAACCAGATGGAATGATACATATCGAAAATCTGCATCTTGTACAGGAAGGCGTAAAGCCCCGGCGACATAGTGCGGGAAAGCTCCAGGGCCGCCTCTCGTTGAGGAACAAGCGTGCCGACAACAGCCAGCAGCACAATCACGGCCAGAAGAACAAGGGTAAGCTTAAGGGATGTAAAAAAAGACCAGACGCCGGATTTATTTTTGGACAAACGTATTTCTCCTGATTTTCTCTATGGCGGTCGATCCAACATGAACGCCTGGGTTATGCAACCGCACGACACTGCGGTATTTCCTTCATCCCCGCATCGTTTGACTGCGCGGGACCATTCGACTTGACCGATGCGCCGTCTTCTTTCGGCGGCACATCGGAGGCCTTCTCCACCCCGCTTACTTTTTTTCAAGCGGGGGGGGGCGATCGACAAACAAATGTCAACCTGCTTCGCATGCCGGAAGGTGTGTCACGTTAGTAAAACAGCACGGCCCAGAAAATGAGAGCCAGAAGAATCAGTCCCACCACGAGACTTCCCAATCCGAAAACGGAGGCAAACAACTGCGCCCACAGACCGGGACCTTCACGCTTCATGGATTCCAGTTTGCCCTCGGCAACCAGCCTATCATACTCCAACGGCCGTTCTTCGCGCATGGCTTCGAGTGTGTAACGGCCCGTGAATATGTTCGGCTCCAGCGGAAACTTGTTCGGCACAATATGGTTGTTGAAAAAATGCACCGTAAATATAAAGACAGCCGCTAAAAACGCTTCTTCCGAATGCACAATGGTCGCAATGTTGATGACCCAGCCGGGAACAATGTAGGAAAAGTGTCCGGGAAACCACAGCATGAAACCGGAAAGGCCGATGGCGGTCATCCCCCAGAAAACAGCCAGAAAGTCAAACTTTTCCCAATAGGTCCAGCGGTCGAGCTGCGGCATCGGCCCTTTACCGAAAAACCATAAAAACATCCCCTTGATGTCTTTCAAATCTTTCAGATTGGGGAACAGGGAATCCGGCCCCAAAAGCCTTTGCAGCCAGCCCTGAAACTGCCATTTCGGAAACAGAAAACGAATGGACAGCCACAGGGTGTAAAGGAAAAGCGCGCAAAGCACGAGCGCGGCGATGCGGTGGAAAAGGCCGGCCATATAGGCACCGCCCCACAGATTCACCAATACCTTCGCCCAGGCGGTTTCGGAATATTTGATCGGGAACCCCGTCGCCACCAGTGTAAAGAAAGACAAAATCAGAAGCACGTGCATGATGCGCTGATACAGGGGAAAACGCTGAATCTGTTTTTCATCGCGGCAATGCGGCACCAGTGTGTCTTCAATAAAACCGGCCTTGCGCTTGCGACACTTGTCCAGATAGGCGCGGCGCCACCACAAGAAGGTGTGCAGCCAGAAAAACGCGAAGACACCGACCAGCAGCATGATCATGAAGACTTCGGCCACATGCAGCGCCCGATAGGTCCTGCCCTTCACAGCGCCGGGATGCGCTTCGAAAGAAACAAAGCGCTTGTGCATCAGGGTGTGACAGTTTTTGCAGGAAACGTAAAGATTGTCCGGATGCATCGCGGATCGCAGATCGTCAGATGAAAGCGTGTTATGGCCGGTGTGGCAGTCTGCGCAGCCCGCAACACGTCCGGATTCGCCGACTTGCAGAACTTTGCCGTGATAGGTCTGATCATACGTGTCGGCAATCGCTGTGGAAAGATCGTTTCTTTCGGCCACGCCGGCATCGGCATGGCAGGACTTGCAGCGCTGGGTATAGGCCTCACGAAGCGCGGCCTGCTCTTTTCCGGAAACAGCCGTCATTGCGGCCATACCGTGCAGCGTATGGCAATCCGTGCAGGTCGCCGCATCGGGGTTGCCTGCGAGCACAGCGCGGCCATGCCCTATATTCGCGTATTCATCCGGCGCGTGGCAACGAACACACTTGTCCTGAACAGCCATTTTAGGAGCCTGATCCGTTCGGGTGATGGTGTGAATTTTCTGATGACAGTCCACGCAGGCCATATTCTGTACAACTGCGTGAACATCGGTTTTGTATGCGGCGGCAATGCCGCTGTGGCAACTGGCGCAGCGAACGGCATTCGATTTCTTTTCCCCCGAGCTGTGCTGCCGAATATCATCAATACCTGTATGGCAGGCGCTGCAGGAAAGGTTTCCGTGCAAGGACGCGTTAAAACCACTGGTGAAGGCGGCGTCCGAATGGCAGGCCTGACAGCGGGCCTGCTGGGGCTGCGCGAAAACCTGTCCGGACAAATTCATTAAAGAAAAAACGGTGATCCAGAAGATGGCGCGGGAATAATATTTTTTCATGGTGTTCTCCGTCGATACTCAATCATACCGCCCTTTAAGCGTTGCACATTCATAAACCCTTTGCGGAAGAGATAGCTCGCCGCCAGAAAGCTCTGCGTCCCGTCTTCATCGGCAACCAACAGGGTGGCGGTCAGGGGAATCGAGGCATAGTCGATATGCAGCCTGGAAAGCGGCAGGTTCATCGCGCCGTCAAGATGTCCGGCGGCAAAATCGTCTACTTTCCGGATATCAAGGATCAGTGGATTTTTCGCCTGTTTCCGCCACCGGGAAAGGTTGCGGGAAGAAACGGCAGGCGCGGTAACTCGCGGCGTTCTTTTCTCCGAGACAACCGGATACGCTTCTTTTCGCCACGCGGCAAAACCGCCTTCGAGCCCGTACACATTTTTGTTTCCCGATGCCAGCACCTGTTTGATCGCGGCGCATTCCGGGTCGGTCGGACGGTTGCCCGAATAAAATATGATTTTGCTTTTTTCAGGCAGGGACGATAAAAACGCGTCGTCCGTGGTGTCGCAAGGCCAGCAGACAGCCTGTGGAATTTTCGCATCCAGACATTCCAGCAGGCTTCTTCCGTCGATCAGCGTCAACGACGCTTCCGATGACGCCATCCAGGATTTCACCGTCTGAACGGAGACAGGCGCAATGGCGCCCGTCTGAGCTTCAGCGAATCCCGCAACGCCAAGTGAAAAGGCCAGCAAAGTCATGAGCGCGGTTCTCTTGCATTTCATCGCATCACCTACTCAAAAGAGGGTACGAACCTGAGTCCCCATATTTCATGTTGCAAAACGGCGTTGGGTTCCTTCAGCGCCGGATAGTCCTTCTGCAGAAAACCGCGGACATTTTCGATATCCATTTTAGCAAAGAAAGGCGCTGAGTCGTCATGGCACTGCATGCAGCCGTCAGGACGGCCCTTCCAGCCGTAGGCGGTTCTTTTCGCCGTTTCAATCACACCATGTTCCACCGCGTAGTACAAGACGCTTTGCCCCGCCCGGGCGGGCGAGGAAACAAGTTTGCCGCCTTTTTGCTCATAGACCTTATCCGACACATAGGCGACATGGGTAAATCCGAGTTTTGACAAAGCGGCCAGCATGGCGGTGATGTCCTGATCGGAGACCACTGTCCGTCTTTTTTCTTTGCGGCCGTCCGGAAGATTGGCTTCTAAAACAGTTAGATCTTTCACACTGCGCGCCGCTCTCGCCACCTGATGCAGGGGAATTGGACGGATTTCCCCGTTGGACATTTTTTCACCGAACCATTGCATGTGCTTCGGTACGGCGGCAAGATACTTTTTTTCGCGCGTCTGCCAGGGCAGCCAGGGTTTGGTCGCTGGTTTTAAATAATCATCCGGACGGGAAACACCGTCAAAGTTATCGGCGGTGTAACCATACTCCAGCCCCGTGCTCATATCTAAAACCGTCATAGCGCGAAGGGGCTGCGCGTTGGAATGGCAGCTGTTACAAGAGATGATATAGGTATGAAAGGTCGCGCCTTCAAGACGCCTGGCATGCGTTTCCAGCGGGTTTTTCGCCTGCTTTGTGCCGCCCTGCCGGGTGAGCCGGTAGGTTCCTTCCGAATGGCAACTGACACAGGTGCGCATGCCGACACCATCAAGATCGTCGCGGACATGGTTGGTCATTGATTTTCCTTTTGCGATCTGGTGGGAAAGACGCCGGGCTTGATTACGACCAATGAGCGGATGGCAGTCGGTGCAGCGCATTCCCGCCCTGACGTGTACGTCATGCGCCGGATCAAATGACGTCCCGGTGTTTTTCGCCTCGCCTTCGGCGTGACATTGCAGGCAATTTTTCGATTGCACGTTTTTGCGGATCAGGTGTCCTTTAAACTGTCCGTCTGCTGTGAAGCGTCCGCGGTCCGGCCAGTTGTAATGAACAACCGGTCGCTGGGAGAGGTTCCACGTTCCCGCCGAAAAATCGGGATGGCCCGGTCCGGCCGCAGGATTGCTGTATGTGAATACAGCCCCTTTTACTTCGCCCAAACCTGCGCCTGCGGTTGCCGCCCAGCGGTAGTTTCGTTTATAGAGTTGTCCGTTTCTATCGTCCATCCGGTATCCGGGCAAGTGACAGATCAGACAGTCGGCTTCCACCACACCGCTTTGTCGAAAGCGGCTCATACCATCCGGCGTAAATCGAGAACTGTAGTCCCCGTCCAGCTGACCGGCACCCGCAACTTCCCCCTGGATGAGTGTCTTTTTTAAATCCGCGCGTCCCCGCGCGTCGCGACCGTATTCCATCGGGCCGCCGCCCGGATGGCAGGATCCGCAGGACGAAGCCTTTACCTGATGGGCCGAACTGTGTTTGCCTGCCCCGATCCAGTCGTACGTAGACAAATCCATCCGCAATGGTGTGTTATTGGATTTGGAAGCCAGTCTCGCGGCCGCGGTCGCGGGCAGCCAGTTGCCGAACATCCCCGGTGACAACAACCAGGGCTTGCGGGCATCGTAGCCGTCCTTCATGACGTCAAAACCCTGCTGGAAATGATAACCGGACGTGATCACTGAATAATTATGACAACCACCGCAGGTTTTTTTCGGGCTGTAGGGATCCACACTGTTGAGGGTTGCCGTGATTCGGTCACCCTGTTCGTTTCTCAGCCAAACATCCGGATGACACATAGCCTGCGCCGGAAAGAATAAAAAAATGACCATCAATAATGTGCCGTAACCTTGCTTAACCATGAAAGCCCTCAACACTGATGATACCCGAATTCATCGAAGACAGCCGGCCGCCGTGCTTTAGGGGCAACCGGCTGTCTTTGAAATTTTAAGGTTCAGACGGCGCTGCCGGATCAGCCAGCCATTCCATAGACGATCCGTCATAAATTTTGACGTTTTTATAGCCCAGCATGTCCGTAAGAATCAAAGCCCAGGCGGTGCAGGTCTTGCCGGTATCGCAATACAAAATGAGCTCTCTGGACAAATCAGTCCCGGCCGCCTTTTCAGCAAGTGCGGCCAAAGCGGCTTTGTCTTTATACAAACCTTCAGACGTGAACAACTGGCCGACAGGAAGATTCACAGCACCTTTGATTCGCCCTTCCTTCGGCACGAATGCAAGCTTTTCCTTACCTTCGTAAAATGCCGGGGCACGGGTATCGATAATTGTAGCCTTGTCGAGATTCTCCATCACGTATGCTTTTTTAACAAACAGCGAGTCCGTAATCGAAGCCCTGAATCGCTTTGCCTTGGCCTTGACCATGTCCTGAGACAGAGGCTTATTTTCTTTCACCCACTGATTCTGACCGCCGCTGAGAATAGCCACATTCGGCACCCCCAGATACTTCAGGGTCCAGGCTACGCGGCTCATATCAAACTGATCGGGAATTTTGTCCGTTTTCCCGACAATGACCACCTGCGAGTCTTTATCGATACCGGCCCCCGCAATTACATCGGACAGATCTTCAATATTCGGCAGTTCATTGAGTAAATCCCCCTTTTTGAGGGCCCAGGATCCGTAAGCCACATTCACGGCCCCGGGAATATGGCCTTCCCTGTAATCTTCAACCTTGCGGACATCCAGAACAACGACGCTGGGATTGGTTAGATTTTTCTCAAGATCCGCCACGGAAACAATCGGGCCGGCCATTTGAGCCATGACGGCCGCCGGCAGCAGAATCAAAACAAACACCAACAGCAATTTCCATAACTGTAATTTCTTCATAAAAGCTAAACCTCCTTGATAAGTGATACATTTAAATCTTATGGCTCAACAGGAGCCGCCTCATCCTTTGTCCATTCTTCCATAGAACCGTCATACATCTTCACATTCTTATAGCCGAGCACGTCGCTCAAGATAAACCACCAGGCGCTGGCGACGCGGCCGGAATCACAATAAACGATGATTTCTTTCGAAAGATCGCTGCCGACAACACCGCTCGCCATATTTCTGAGAGTGGCTGTGTCCTTATAAGTATAGCAGCATTGCTCAAGGTGCTCACCCGGGGGATATTTGTCAAAAACCTGAGCCGTGGGCAGATTGACGGCGCCCTTGACTCTGCCTGCTTTAGCGACAAACGGAAGTTTCTGTTCACCGCTGAAAAAGGGAGCTTCGCGCACGTCAACTATGGTGGCATTGCCGATCATGCCTTTAAGAGCCTCTTTCTTGACCAGCAGATCGCGGTTGAATTTTCCCTTATAAGGTTTGGCTTTGGGCTTTACAATTTCTGTGGACATTTCTCTTTTTTCGCGGATAGCCCATTTCTCAATGCTTCCACTCAATACCGAAACCTTCTGGACACCTGCGTATTTGAGCGCCCAGGCCACACGGGTCACATTGACCCGGTCGGGGCCGGTGCCTGTGGAACCGTAAACCACGACTGTGGAATCCGGCTGTATCCCGTTTCCCGAAAGCAGATCCATCAAATCCTCATCAGGGGGCATTTCATTTTGCAGGCCGCCCCTGCCCGGTGCCCAGTTATTGTAAAAAATCCCGATCGCCCCTGGAATATGGCCGGCTCTGTACTCTTCGACCTTGCGGATATCAACGACAATAACATTAGGGTCTTTCAAATTTTTTACCAGATCCTCCGTGGAGATAATTGGACTGAGTCCCTGGGCCATTACGGCGGCCGGCAATAAAATTGAAAGAACTGCGAATAATATCTTCCACAGCTTTATTTTTTTCATGGAGTGCCTCCTATCGGTTAATGGGTTTAGGAACGGCAATTAAGCTTTCATTCGCCTTGGATCCATCTTTTATGAGCATTTCCTTCGTCAAAAAGTTTTTGCGATCCACATGGCACGTATCGCAATTGCGCGTCCGGTCGGTGCGCTTGCGGATGTTATGCGCGGGCGTATCCCAGTAATTGGGGAGCGCATCAAAATGTTCCATTTTGATGCCGGCGGGTGCCGGCATGCGGGTGGTCGCGGTGACCGGGACCTTCGAGGGCGCGGAGCTCTCCGCCGCCGACCACGTCATGGAGGATCTCGCGGCGGTCGGACGGTGGCTGGG
>JAWOJC010000272.1:0-4022 GCA_046484315.1 Smithellaceae bacterium
GAAAAGTTTATGTTGCGTGGCGCGGGTACCGGCAAAAGCAAGTTCATCCGCGGCCTGCTGCTCGATCCGGTGGACAGCGAGGAACACAACTGGAAGCTGGCGCGCAAATATGAAGTCATCACAAAACATGAAACGCTTCACGAAGAGCACCTCACGGAAGATGCCGACCTCGTGATCGTGGCCTATGGAACATCTGCCCGGATCGCCAGGGGCGCCATTAAAAGACTGCGCGGACAGGGCAGGAAGGTCGGGCTTTTCCGTCCAATCAGTCTGTGGCCTTTCCCTGAATTAAAATTAAGGGCTTTGTCGGCAAAAGTAAAAAATTATCTGGTTTTTGAAATGAGCACCGGACAAATGCTGGACGACGTCCGCCTGGCTTTGCAAGGGTATGCCAATATTGAGTTTCATGGCCGTCCGGGCGGCGCGGTGCCGACGCCGGCGGAGCTGGCCAATGTGGTCGCCAAGCTCTACGACAAAAAGTTAAGAGTAGATCGAGAATATTGAAGGATCCGACATATATGGCAAAGACAGTTTTCAAACATCCGAAAAGCCTAAAAGAGACTATCTATCACTACTGTCCGGGCTGCGGCCACAGTATTGTCCACCGACTGGTCGCCGAAGTTATTGACGAAATGGATATTCGAGGCATCACGATCGGCGTTCCGCCGGCAGGGTGCGCCGTTCTGGCCTATAATTACTTTGATGTCGACATGATTGAAGCGCCCCATGGACGCGGTCCGGCCATGGCTTCAGCCATTAAACGGACGCTGCCCGACCGTGTTGTCTTTTCCTATCAGGGAGACGGCGATCTGGCCGCGATCGGTATTGCTGAGAGCCTACATGCTGCCAATCGCGGTGAAAATATCACCGTCATCTTCATCAACAATGCTGTTTATGGCATGACCGGGGGGCAAATGGCCCCGACAACCATGCTCAACCAGAAAACAACCACCAGTCCGACCGGCCGCAAGCAGGCACTCGACGGTTACCCTGTAAAGGTAAGCGAAGTTTTTTCTCAGCTGGGGGGCGCTACTTATATTGAAAGATGTTCCGTCAGTTCCCCGGCCGGCGTGAATAAAACCAAAAAAGCCATCAAGAAGGCTTTTCAGTGCCAGAGGGACGGTCTGGGTTTTTCCATGGTGGAAATTCTCTCTTTATGCCCGACCAATTGGAAAATGTCGTCGATTGATTCCTGCAAGTGGATTGATGACGTTTTGAGCAAGGAATTCCCCCCCGGTGTCTATAAAGACAATATTGCCTCGGTCAAGAAAGCAGCGGAGGCCGAATCATGATTGTTAAGACCATATTCTCCGGTTTCGGCGGCCAAGGTGTTTTGATGATGGGCATCAGTCTGGCCCAAAGCGCAATGAATAAGGGTTTGCATGTCACCTATCTTCCCGCGTACGGCGCGGAAATGAGGGGCGGCACAGCCAATTGCACCGTTGCCGTGGGTGACGAAGAGATTGCGTCTCCTGTCGCCTCGGAGCCTGATTACCTGATCGTTATGAACGCTCCGTCCCTTTTTTCATTTCAAAACAAAGTTTCGTCGCAGGGCGTGATTTTTCTGAATTCATCCATTATCAGCGATCGTCCCAATCGTCAGGATGTAAAAACCGTCTGCGTTCCCTGCGCCGACATGGCCCAGGAACTGGGGAATATCCGCGCCGCCAATATCGTCATGATGGGCGCTTTCATCAAAAAATCAAAAGTTGTCACTCCGGAAATTTACCTCAAAAGCCTGGAGGCGATTATGGGCAGCAAAAAGAAAGCCCTTGTGGAAGTCAATCGCAAAGCCTTTGCCGCCGGTTTTGATTACGTTAAGGATTAGTAAGGATATTTTATGTCTGTCAAGCAAATTTCCGTTTTATTGGGCAACATCCCCGGCACTTTTGCCAAACTCACGCACATTCTGGATCTGGAAGATATCAGCACCAAAGCCGTCGCAGCCGCCAGTATCGAGCACGACAGCCGGGTCCGCATGGTGGTCAATGATCCCGACCGCGCCGCGGCGCTTTTAAACAGCTTTAATTTCAATTATGAAATAACGGACGTACTTGCTGCGGAAGTTCCTCTGCACGCCGGCGGCATCAACGCCATCATGAAGCCTCTGTCCAAAGCGGACATCAACATTCTTTATCTTTACACGACGATCAACCGGATCGGAAAAGAAACCATTGTGATCATTGGCGTCGATAAACTGGAAGAAGCAAAGGAGATTCTCAGGGAAAACTGGATTACGCTCATTGACGAAGAGATTTATTCCATTCCCTGACCCTTTAAAAAAATGCCGGTTTCCTCAGACAAAGAAAAAATCCTGGCCGCCCGTATGACGGCGCTGGGCGTATCCGAAACCGATTTTGAAGAAACATTCGTCCGATCCTCCGGTCCCGGAGGGCAAAAAGTCAACAAAACATCTTCCTGCGTCCAACTGATTCACATCCCCACCGGCCTTTCCGTCAAATGTCAACAGGAACGCTCTCAGGCCTTGAACCGCTTTCGGGCCCGCCGCCTGTTGCTGGACAAAATCGAACAGCAGCAGACAGGGTTTGTTGCCGCCGAAAAAGAAAAGATTGAAAAAATACGGAGACAGAAGCGCAAAAGAAGTAAGCGTGCAAAAGAAAAAATCCTTGTCGAAAAACACAAACGATCGGAGAAAAAAGAGTTACGCGGTAAAGTTGTGGTTGAGGAATGAAATAGAATAATAAAGGCATCACTAACCCAGCTCCACTTCGTTGCGCTGGATAAGTTAGACCAACAAACATGCCTGCGCTTCGCTCGTCCTGGAGCCTAACTAAAAAAGGGAGAGAAAGTCGATGTACGCTCCCCCTCCCTGTTTATGATATCAATAAAAATGATTAGCCAATGTACTTCAGAAGCGGATTGGCGTAAAGCACGATCAGTGCGATAACCAGCGCGTAAATCGTCAGAGATTCAATCATGGCCAGACCGACCATCATGGTGACAAGAATTTTACCCTGAGCTTCAGGATTTCTGCCGACTGCGTTTGTTGCACCGTTGATACCCTGGCCCATACCGTTACCGGTTCCGACTGTTCCAAAAGCAATAGCCAACCCTGCCGCCAGCAATGAACAACCAATAATGATTGCCTTTGTGTAATCAACCGGTCCTGAAGAAGCCGCCGCTGCCGCATCCGGAGCTGCCATAACAAAAGGAGCGGAAACAATCACCAATACCATTGCTAAAACTGAATATACCAAACTCTTTTTCATTTGCTGCCTCCTAAGTTTTAAAGTTCAAATCCGTTACGCTCCTGATTATTTTTTACTCTCCTTTCATGATAATTGAGCACTTTGCGGAATTGTTGATCTGCTTTTTAACGATGCGCAAAGCAATTGTCAAGAAATATTAACCGGCATCCTTGATTTTATTTTACAGGCAGGCTAAGCTCTTGACATGAACAAAATGACAGATCGCGACAGAAAAGCAGCCCGTCTGCTTCAGTATGACCTGCCTCAGAGCAGCGCGCCATTTATGGGAATCGCCTCCGAATGCGGCATGACACAGACCGAGATGATCGAGGTCATACGGTCTTTTAAAGCAGAAGGCCTCATGCGAAAATTCGGCGCCATTGTGAGGCACCAGAAAGCCGGTTACGGCACAAACGCCCTGGTGGTCTGGTCCGTCCCTCCCGATGCTATCGAACAGGCCGGTAAGCGGTTTGCTTCGCTGCCGTCCGTATCTCACTGCTATCAGAGACAACCGGCGTTCATGGGCCGCTATAATCTTTTCACCATGCTGCACACCCGGGAGCATGATCTGACACCGATCCTTGATGAAATGGCTGTGTCCATCGGGCAAAACGATTATCTCATTTTGGAAAGCCTGCAGGAATATAAAAAAACATCTCCGGAGTACTTTTGATGACTGACAACAATTTCGACCATTTTACCGCGGCCGCCCGTGTCATTGCGGGCGGCGTCAATTCGCCTGTGCGCGCCTGGAAGTCCGTCGGCGGCAATCCTGTTTTTGTCACCAGAGCCTTGGGCTCCCGGATTTTCGAT
>JAWOJC010000275.1:0-13990 GCA_046484315.1 Smithellaceae bacterium
GACAAAATTGGTCAGTATATCGCAGGCAATACCCGCAGGGTCACCATCAACGTCCGCGGGATCAGCAGCCTCGCTTCGCTACTGGAAGTGAAATCCATTCTGCAAAGCATCGTGTGGGTATCGGTGGTGGAAGAAAAAGACATGGGCACCTTTGTCGTGAGCTATCCCGAAAACACCCTGTATCTGGCCAACAGTATCGAACTCAAGGGCCGGTTCAGGATGACCCGCTTTACCCCTTACAGCCTGACGCTGGATTACCTCGAACCGCCGCAACCCGAGGGGAAAGACGCTGATGAATAAAAAGCATTCGTTCATTCGGATTCATCGCGGATCCGCCCTATTACTGGTATGCGCCTCACTTTTTTTATTTTCGGCGTGCGCGCCTAAAGTGCGTATCAATATGCTTCAGCCCGCCCAGTATCATGAAGCGTCACTGAGCAAAACCGTGGCCGTCCTGCCATTCACCGGTCCGGGCGGGCGCGAATTCGCAGCGGAACTGGAAAGCATTCTGACCGGCATCGGCATTGACGACAAAGCCTATTTCACGCTCGTGGACCGCGCATCTATCGACAGGATCCTAAGTGAAATGCAGTTGGGACAAAGCGGCCTGGTCGATCCAGACACCGCTGCCAGAATCGGCGGCCTTATCGGCGCACAGGGAATTTACACCGGCATGGTCACGCAGAATCACTATGACGACAACCGCTACACGGAAAGACGCCAGACCTGCGTGCGCTACGAGGAAAAGCGTGACCGCAACGGCAAAGTGTATCGCGGCCAGTGTCTTTCCTGGCGGCAATACCATGTGAGCTGCGTCAAACGCGTGGCGAATTTCGCCGTCGCGCCCAGGCTCGTTGATGTCGCCACCGGTCGGGTGCTTTATTCCCGCAACCTGACTGCCACCCAACAATCCTCCGGTTGCGAAGACACACGTCCGGCGGAAAACGCCATCCTGCTTTTGGACCAGGCCAGACAAATCGTAAAAGCCGAGTTCCGCCGGGACATCGCGCCTTATTACGTCACCCGTGAAATCCGTCTGATGGACGATACCCGGGGCATCACCTCCGCAGAAGCCAAAGACAGACTCAAACGCGGCCTGGAATACGCCGATCGGGGCCGCTTGGACGGCGCGTGCGAACTGTGGGGCGAGGCGCGCAATATGGAAGCAAACGCCCATGCGCTGCTGTACAATCTCGGTGTTTGCGCGGAAAGCCGCGGCGATTGGGATGCGGCCCTTTCTTTATACAGGCAGGCCGATAGACTTCTGGGAAAACCCGACGACGACATTTCGATGGCGCTTGGCCGTATGAACGAGGCTATCCGCAACCGCGCCAGGCTCCGGGAACAGCTCAACGGTCAGTAGTTTACTTTTCTTCCAGACCTTCGATAAACGCCCAAACGTTTTTGCCCAGGACGGCATGGTTGTAACCGCCTTCGAGAATGCCGAAACAGCCGCCGCTGTTGCGGCGGGCAGCCTCCCGGATAAGCCGCCCCATATCCTTATAATCTTCCGTTTTAAGCAGTCCGCCCCAGTCATTTTCATGATTGTCAAAACCCGCGGAAACGGCAATCATATCCGCATCCGTTTCTCGAAGCGCGTTTTCCACGTCCCGAAGATATATGTTTCGATCCTGGCCTCCGGGATTGAGCAGCGTCACATAACCGCTCTGACCCAGAATATTGATGTTGCCGTCACCCACATGCAGGTCAAAATCCAGAATAAACGCCTTTTTTATTTTTCCCGCGCGTTTGAGCTTTGCAAGGGCAATCGCCATGTTGTTGAAATAGCAAAAGCCCCAGGCGCTGTCGGCGGAGGCGTGATGGCCGGGCGGTCGAATCACGGCAAAACACGGTTCGGAAAGCCCGATTTCGGCGGCTGCTATCGCGCCGCCCGCGGCCAGCGCGGCGATGTCATAGACGCCTTCCCGGCGGACGGAAGCCATGTGCTTTTCTGTATGAACAGCGGCGATATCTTCTTCCGATGCAGGCTCTGGCTCAACGTAATCGACCCTGCCTGCCAGCGCTAACACGATGGACTCGATTCTGCCGGGATTGGACGCGGGATCATTCGAATAGACCTGTTTGAACTCCCCGGAATAAACGACCTTCATGCTATCCTCCTTTGGACCTGTCTAAATTAAAAACCCTGTCGCGTGCAACGCCTTGAGCGTATTTTGTGAAACCGGTAATGCCGCAAGATCCTCCGGCGCGAGGAAACGCGCCTCCTCGGCGTCATCCTCGCCTTTGGGTTCTCCGGTCACATACAGCGCGGCGAAATCCGCCACGATAAAATGAAATTTTACTTTTCCCGCCTCATCGCGCTCGATCAGATCGAACACATAGACGCAGTCGCCGACGGCAATGGTGACACCGGTTTCCTCCAGAATTTCACGCGCCGCGCCATCGCGAAGCGATTCGCCCAGTTCCAGAGTGCCGCCGGGAATGGCCCAAAGGCCTTTGCCCGGTTCCACTCCGCGCTTGACCAGCAGGATTTTACCGTCGCGAATGACCATCGCGCCGACACCCACGCGCGGGACAGCGGGATAGGCATGGCTGTTTTCCGTATGCATTATTATTCCTTTTCCCTTAAAAATAAAAATCGGCTGGTCATCCAGAGACCCCGCTTTACGTCATATGCGTTTTCCACCAATTTTATCCTGCCGTTTTTCGCTATCAGCAAAATGGTTGATGCGCGCGTGCCGTAGACGGGACTTTCAATAAACATCGGTGACAAGATTCTTTCCCACGCCAGGTTCACCCCTGTCTGCGGCAGCTGACTGTCCGGAGGGACATGGCGATCCGCAAGCATGGACAGAAGCGCCTCCTCCAGCGCGTCCCCTTTCCGGGTCAGCGCTTCGCGCATCATGGCCTTCCCGCGCCGCACCTTGGGCCAGGGCGTGTCCAGGAGGCGATTGCTCAAACCGTAGACACCGGGCCGTATGCTTTGCGTCTCGCCCCGGTTGGAATAAACAAGCAGATCCTTTGCATCTCCCATCAGAAGATTAAAACCGTTGTACCGGTCCGCTCGCCCTGATACTTTCTTTAAGTATTTTTCCGCGCCGGCCGAACCGGTCAGATAGTCGCTGACCAGTTTGCCGCGAGACGGCGCACAATCTTTCCACGCCGCGGGATCACGGTAGTTGGTAATGGCGGCAAATTTCCCTGCCCGGGTAACGCCCAGCCAGGTTCCCTTTTCTTTCAAATCAATCCCGGCTAGCACCTGCGGGTGTTTTGTCCAAAAATCGGCGGGCGCCGAGGGCCGGTCATAGAATTCATCGCGGTTGGCCGCCAAAATGAGCCGGTAGGCCGGATGGACGTTGTATGCAAAAAGAATTAAGCACATAATGAATATCGGCTGTAGTCTATGGGGGATATTTGTGGGATCATTCTTTCTGAAGCTTTTATCCCTTTTCCTTTAGCCTTTGGCCTTGATCCTTTCCATGATTTTCGTCATCGTCTCCCCGGCGGAAGCACTAATCAGCACGTCGGCAAGAGCGTCCTGCTCGGTGGCGCCCTTATTGATAATCACCAGATCCGCGCCGGCGCGTTTGGCTTCCGCGGGCACGTAGGCGGCCGGATAAACCGTCAGCGAAGAACCGATCACCAGCATCAGATCACAGTTCCGAGCCTCCCCCATGGCCTGCGCCAGGGTTTCCTGCGGCAGGGCTTCGCCGAAAAAGATCACATCGGGCTTCAGAATGCCCCGGCAATACTCGCAGAGCGGCGCGTGATCGGACACGGCGTGTTCTCTGAGCAGGGAGATCGGATAACGCGCGTGGCAGTTCAGACAAACAAGCATCTGCATGTTACCGTGCAGCTCCCGGATCAGGCCGGGAGACGTGCCGGCTTTTTGATGCAGATTGTCCACATTCTGAGTAACCACGGAAAGCAGTTTGTCCATTTTTTCCATCTCGACGATCGCGGTGTGCGCGGCATTGGGCGCGGCATCTTCCATCAACCCGCCTTCCTGCAACTGTCGCCACAGTTTGTTGCGCGTCGCGGCGGAGCCTAAAAATTTGTCAATCGTGAAGTCGTCAGGATCATATTTGCGCCACAACCCGTCGGGACCCCGGAAATCGGGGATGCCGGATTCCGTACTGATGCCGGCGCCGGTAAATACAACCACCTGACTCGTTTTCGCGATCATATCCGCAACCCGGGCAATTTTTGTTTCCATAAACGCTGATGGCTCCTTTGCAGCTAAAGATGACCGTTTATAAATTGCACAAAGTCCATGGAAAATCAAAAAGAAATCTCACCGCCCCCCTGCCCGGATGCTTACACGCCCTGATTCTTCAATTGACAAAGTGCCTGTTTTCATTATACGTCGGATCAAAGATTCCATAGGGTACAAGACCTTGACGCAAGAAAGCATAGCCCCATGCCAAAGCACGCCGCATCACGCTCCATCACCAACCGGTTCACCCGGGATTATTTGATCATCTCGATTATCCCCATTGCTTTTCTGCTCATCCTCATCATTACCGGCGCCGTCGTGACGCGCAACTATCTAGCCTATATGATTGAGGAATCAACATATGATCTCAACTCGGATGCTGAAAAGAGCCTTCAGGCCCTCGGCGAAGAAATCATCAGGACCAAGGCCAGAGATGTGGCCAGGCAGATTGAAATGTATTTCCGCATGCATCCCGGCAAAACATTTGCCGAAATGCGCAAGGATCCTCTCTTTATGGAGCTCGCCTTGCAAAGGGTCGGAAAAACCGGCTACACGGCAATTACAGAGGCAAGAAAACCGGGAGATAAGCCGACTGACGGCCTGGAGCCGGTCATCTTCCGCGTCCACGAAAAAGCACAGTACAATGATCGGGACATGGGGTTTCTGGGCAAGGCCATGCCGTCATGGTGGTTCATTGCCAAACGCGGACTCGACGGCGTTGAAACCGCCGGATACTACGACTGGCAGGAACCGGACGGCACAGTCCGTCAGAAATACCTTGCCGTCACACCGGTCCAGGTCAAAAAAAACGGCGTGATCATCATGGTTTCCGCAACGACCTACATTGATGAATTTTCAGTCCCGATCCGGCAGATGCGGCAAAAAGCGGATATCGTTGTCGGGAACTATCAGCAATATATTTCCGACCAACTACTGCTCTTCAGCCTGCTTGCCGCAATGATTATTCTGCTGACGTTTTACGGCATTTTCTATCTGGGCCGCCGCGCGGGGCTGCGTCACATCCTCCCGATCACAGAGCTGGCCGAAGCCGCAAAACATCTGGGGGAAGGCAACTGGAATGTTCAGATTCCGGATCAGATTACCGGACGTTTAGACGAGATCGGCGTCACGGGGCAATCTTTCAATCGCATGTCACTGCAGCTTAAGGATTCTTTTCAGAATCTTGAGAAACGCCTTAACGATCTTCATGAAGCGGAAGACGCGCTGAAAAAAAGTGAAGAGCATTTCCGGACACTTTATGAAGAATCCCGCCGGGCTCAGGAAGTTTATCGCTCGCTGATCAATTCTTCCGCCGATGCGATGGTCATCTGTGACCTCGAAGGACGCGTCACCTATCTAAGCCCCATGTTCACAAAGCTCTTCGGCTGGAACACTG
Source organism: Smithellaceae bacterium (assembly GCA_046484315.1). Classification (GTDB taxonomy): domain Bacteria; phylum Desulfobacterota; class Syntrophia; order Syntrophales; family Smithellaceae; genus UBA8904. The sequence goes on from JAWOJC010000275.1 coordinate 5,574, forward strand.
AAGAACTGACCGGAAAACCGGTTGCTTTTGTACCCGAAGAAGAAAAGGAACGCTCGCTGGCCGTTATTTGGGAGGTCATCAAAACGGGAATCCCCTGCCAGGGATTTGAAACCCGCCGCAACACCCGCGAGGGTCGCATCATCGACGTCAGCATCAGCGCCTCGCGCTATAATGACCACGAAGGACAGCCTGCCGGTATTCTGGTCATCCTGCGCGACATCTCCGAGGCGAAAAAAATGAAAGCACATATGGAGCAGGTCGCACGTCTCGAAGCGATAGGCACGCTCGCGGGCGGCATCGCCCATGATTTTAACAATCTGCTGATGGTAATTCAGGGCATTATTTCACTGCTGATCTATAACACGCAGAACTCCGATCCCGATTACAACCACTACGTCGACATCGAAAAACAGGTTCAGAGGGGCGCAAAGCTGACCCGTCAGCTGCTGGGTTACGCACGCAAGGGCAAATATGAAGTCAGGCCCGTCAACCTCAACGAGATCACCGTGGAGAGCGCGGAAACACTCCGTCGCACCAGAAAGGATATCCGCCTGTACTTCCAACTGGATCCGACAATCCGTGCGGTGGAGGCCGATATTTATCAAATGGAGCAGGTGTTGATGAATCTGTACATCAATGCGGCCGATGCCATGCCAAACGGCGGGGATCTGACACTCACGACAAAAAACACCACTGCGGCGGACATCAGCCAGACCCTGTTTACCGCCAAGGAGGGCCCGTACGTTTTATTGACTATGGAAGACACGGGCATCGGCATGGACAAAAAAACCCAGGACAGAATCTTCGAGCCCTTCTTCACGACCAAGGCCGTGGATAAAGGCACAGGGCTTGGCCTTGCGTCCGCGTATGGTATTGTCAAAGGCCACGGAGGCTACATCACCGTTCGGTCGGAAGTCGGCAAAGGATCGGTCTTCAGCATCTACCTGCCCGCGTCGGATAAATCGTTTCCCGACAAAATTAATCATCAGAAAAAGACGCTGCAGGGCCGGGGAACCATTCTGCTCATTGATGATGAAAAGCCAGTGTTGGACGCGGCCTCCGCCATGCTCAGGTCCATCGGCTACGATACCCTGCTTGCGACGCATGGCCGCCGGGGACTGGAAATTTTTGAAAAGGAAGCAAAGCAAATCGATTTAGTGATTCTGGACATGGTGATGCCGGACATGAACGGCGGCGAAGTCTTCGACCGACTGCGCGCCATACATCCCGACGTGCGTGTCCTTCTGGCCAGCGGCTTCAGCATTGAAGGACGCGCGGCGGATATTCTGGATCGGGGTTGCAACGGATTTATCCAGAAGCCTTTCAGCCTGGAGGATCTGGCGGAAAAGATTAACAGCATTGTGACCCCTTAAACACAACTTGTTTTTAGAATATTTTTTTTGCGGCTTCCTCCACGGCGTCCCTCAAATCCGCTCCGTCCCCTGATTCAATCAAACCGCGCATGCGCAAAAGCACGCGTTCGTAAATATTCAGAATTTCCTGCGCATTGGGATTTCGCGCGATAATATCCGCATAAAGCTCAGGGCTTTCCGTAAAGACTTTCCGGACAATCTCCATTTTCGTTTTAAAAACCGGTGTGGAAAATTGACTGACTTCCGCAAGAGAGGTGCCTGTTTCGGCAATGGCCAGCCCCAGCGCCATATTGTTGAGATGATTGAGTACCTGGACGATCGCCATCATTCGGTCATGCGCCTCGGGTGTCCGCTCCAGCACGGTATAACCGGTTTTGTCGAAGATGGATTTGAGCCACGCGTACCAAACCTTGCCACGTCCCGGACACAAAACAATGTTTTGTCCGGCAGATGACGTCACCGCCGGTCCAAATAATGGATGGCAGCCCACCACCTCGGCCGGACAATGGGCCAACATCAGCGCCACCGGCTCTTGCTTGAGCGATGTCAGATCCATCAGAAGCTGATCTTTTTTCAGAAGCGGCCCCACCTGAGCAATCACCTCCGCCGTGGCCGCAATCGGCACGGACACGACCACAACATCGCAGATCTGCGCCGCGTCGGCGGCGGTCATTTGCGTCTTCCGACCGACAACATGAATCCGGCAGCCTTCCTTCATGAGCAGATCCGCAAACCAGCGTCCCATGCCGTTGGTGCCCCCGATAATACCTGCAGTGATTTTTTTCATCATCCCACCGCCTTTTGCCGAAGCCAGAAATCGGCCAGAACGAGACAGACCATCGCCTCGCACACAGGCACAATTCTCGGAATCACGCAGATATCATGACGGCCGGCTATTTGAATCGAACGTGAACTACCGGACAGGTCGGTCGTCTGCTGCGGTTGTGCAATCGACGGAATCGGTTTGCAGTAAACCCGTGCGATAATGTCCTGCCCGCTGGTGATACCCGCCAGAATACCGCCTGCGGAATTTTTACAAAACCCCTCCCCGTCCATCGGATCATTGACCTGGGAACCGGTTTTCCCGGCGACTGCACATCCGTCGCCGATTTCCACAGCCTTCACCGTACCGATCCCCATCAGCGCGGCAGCCAGCGCCGCGTCCATTTTGTCAAACACCGGTTCTCCCAGCCCTGCGGGACATCCACGGATCAGCATCTCCACGACGCCGCCTAACGAATCGCCCTGCTTGCGGACCTCAGCCAGTCTTAATTCCATGGCGGCAGCAGCCTGATCATCCGGACAATAAAGACTGTTTTTTCGTACCTTGCTTTTCCATTCCTCAAAAGAGGTTATGGCGTCACGATGAATCTCAATGCCGCCAATCGCGCGCGTATAGGCAATCACCGCGATGCCGGCGGCGGCAATCAGTTTTTCGGCCACGGCGCCCGCGGCGACACGCGCAACGGTTTCCCGGCCTGACGCGCGCCCGCCGCCGCGCCAGTCGCGAATACCGTATTTTTTAAAGTAGGCATAATCCCCGTGTCCCGGTCGGAAAACATCCGCAAGATCACTGTAGCTCGACGATCTGGCGTCGGCATTGCGAATAATCAGGGATATGGGCGTGCCGGTTGTTTTTCCTTCGAAGACGCCGGAAAGGATTTCCACCTGATCTGTCTCGCCGCGCGAGGTTGACGCCGGCCCCGATGATGGCCTGCGGCGATCCAGCGCCGGTTGGATGTCCGCTTCACAAAGCGCCAGCCCCGAAGGACAACCGTCGATCACACAGCCTAAAGCAGGACCGTGCGACTCACCCCAGGTTGTCACGCGAAACACATCGCCTAAAGTATTTCCTGCCATACCCACTCCCGCTACAAACGCTTTTTGAAACGTTTTTTTATTTTTTTAATTTCAGAAACAATGCCTGCTTCCAGCAGGTGCTGATACACCTCGTCGGTCACCCGTACAACACTTTTGTCTTTCGTGTCCACCGTAATATCGGCCGCCGATTCATACAGCGGCATGCGCTCGCCGAGGACGGCCATTGTTTCTGAAACGAGGTCCTCAGAGGTAAACTTCGGGCGGGTCTGCCCATCTTCGACATCACGCCGGAGACGATCAACAATATCCTCCGGAGAGGCTTTCAGAAACACCACCACCCCTGTCTTTTTGAACACGGCCCGGTTGGCCGCATCCAAAATCGCGCCGCCGCCGGTCGCGACGACACAGGGGTCTTTTTCACAAAGCGCGTGCACCGCTTCTTTTTCTTTCTTTCGAAACGCTTGCCAACCGGCATCCGCGACAATGTCTTTTATCTTCATTCCTGCCGCTTCCTCAATCAGAGAATCCGTGTCCACAAATGGAATCAGCAGTTTTTTTGACAGAAGCTGTCCCACAGTCGACTTGCCCGTGGCCCGGTAGCCTATGAGGATGACGTTCATACTTTTTCCAGCTCCCGCCAGAAGCCGGGAAAGGATTTATCCACACATTTCTTGTCGGCAATTTCAATGCCGGGGGTCGCTTTCGAGGCAACAGCAAAACTCATCGCGATCCGGTGGTCGTTATATGTTTCGATGGAGGCGGGCCGCGCCGGGCCGCCTTCAATCGTCAGACCGTCCGGACTCTCGAATGCACGGATACCGATCCGGTTGAGTTCGGTTCTCATCGCGGCCAACCGGTCGCTTTCCTTGATGCGCAGATGCGCGACGTTGGTGATCATCGTCCGGCCTTTGCGAAAAGCCGCCAGCATGGCGAGCGTCGGCACCATGTCGGGCATATCACCCAAATCAAAGCTCATATCCCCCGCGACCATATCCTGTGTGGCGGACACTTCCACCCAGTTTTCACCGGCCCGCACCGTGGCGCCGAGCTTTTCGAGTATGTCGAGTAAATGGATATCGCCCTGCGCGCTTTGACGATTGACGCCATGGACGCGAATCGTCTTTTTCAGAAGCGCCGCAGCCCCGAAAAAATAGGACGCGCTGGAGGCGTCACCTTCCACATAGTAGTTGCGGCCCGTGTAAATAGCCTGCGTGCCGACCAGGTAGTGCCGCCGATCGTTCGCGTTGATTCTCGCGCCGAAATCCTTCATCACCTGGATGGTCAAATCGATATAAGGCGCGGAGACAATATTTCCTTCAAGGGTCAATTCGATGCCTTTGGCCGTGTAGGGCCCGCACAAAAGCAGTGCAGAAACATACTGAGAGCTTTCAATGTCCGACAGCGTAATCTGGCCACCCCTGAGGCCGTTGGCCTGAATTTCCACCGGCGGACAATGGTTGGTGCAGGAGATCGCGACGCCCATCGCCTGCAGCGCCGATACAAGCGGCCCCACCGGCCGTTCGCGAAGACGCGGTTCGCCGGTTAATATATATCTGCCGCGCCCGAGACAAACAAGCGCCGTCAGAAACCGGAGCGCCGTCCCGTTATAGCCTAAAAAAAGGTCCACGTCCGGATTCGCGATCGCACCGGCGGTGCCGGTCACCTCAAAACCTTCCTCAACCGGTTCAATCCGGGCGCCCAGATTTTTTAGTCCGGTGATCAGATGCCCGGTATCTTCCGCGATCAGTGCATGCCGGATCAGCGATGTGCCGCAGGCCAGCGCGGCGGCAATTAAAGCACGCTGCGTCAGACTTTTCGAACCGGGCACGGCCACTTCCACCAAAGGGGGCTTAATCGTTGTTTCAGACTTCACGTTTTTTCAACTCCTCCCGGACGACTTGCTTCATCAACGCCAGAGGCGCGTCCTTCCCCGTCCATAATTTTAATTGCCCGGCGCCCTGCTGCACAAACATCTCCAGACCGCTGATAATTTTGCATCCCAAGGCTTCGGCATCACGCAGCAGCCTGGTCTGCAAAGGATTGTAAATCACATCCATCACCACCTTGTAACCTTTCAGCAAGGCTGCATCCACCGGCGATTGATCCAAATCCGGAAACATGCCAACGGAGGTGGTGTTGATCAAGCCGTGTGCCCGAACCCGACTGATGTCGGCTAACGGATAGAACGGACAAGCGAACCGGGCCGCCAGAGCCATCCCCCGGGGCTGACTGCGGTTAACGATGACCGGCCGGCCGCCTTCTTTTTGAATGCCGTAGGCCGCCGCGCGCGCCGTGCCACCGGCACCCAGAATCGCGAATGTTTTTCCCGCGATGTCCGTCCGCTCTTTTAACGACTGTGTCAGCCCCAGCCAGTCTGTATTGTAGCCTATCAACCGGCCTTCGTGGTTCACAATCGTATTGACGGCGCCCACAGCGATCGCGGCCGGATCCATCTCGTCGAGATACGCCATGACATCCGTTTTAAAGGGAATCGTGACGGACGCGCCCCGGATATTCATTCCCCGAATCGCCTGTACGGCGGAGGCGATATCGGTGACTAAAAATGCACTATAGTGTTCTTTTATTTGCATCACCGGCAGCGCAGCATTATGCATCAGCGGCGAGAGACTGTGTAAGACGGGGTTTCCCAGCAAGACAAAATGCTGTGTTGACGAAATGGCCGGACCGGTTGGTATCTCCGGGGAATCATCCTGCAGCAGATCGCGAACTTGTTTCATCGCGCCCAGCGTCATCTGACCGGGGGCGGATGGCCTGCCACCCGGCAATATGGCAAACCCCAGATAACTGCCCCACAAAGGCGCGAGCGCGCGGCTGACTTTTCCTTTTTCCCCCATACACATCGTAATGATCGTCTGATCATTTTGTTTGGCGTAATCGATCAGACGCAGGACTTTGAGATTATCCGCCCCGCACCGGGCGTAAGGCACGATCTTGATGACATCCGCCCCTGTTTTGGCGCAATCCTGAAATATTATTTTTAAGGCTGCCAGCGAGGGCGTTTTGGAAACATCGTGCCAGGAAACAATGATGCGCGTGGAACTTTTTTGCGCGTGGCAGAAAGATTTCATCCGCCGGATTGCTTTTTCCCCTGAAGCCAGTTCCATATCCACAAAGTCCGCGCCCAGCAAAACCGCCTGTTTGAGCAGATCCGTTCTCGCCTTGTCCGTCATCTCCTTTTTTCGTGCCACAGGGTTTTTTTCATCAGGCACAAGCGATTCTTCGTGCCTGCGGCAGGTGACGATGATTTTCACACAAACGTTGGCGCGTCGGGCGGCGCCCATCAGTTGCGACAAATCGCCGTCTTCGATCAAATCCATGCGCAGTTCAACGGCATCGGCCACCAAAGCGCTTCGTTCCGCGGCCCGGAGCGCTTCTTCATGTGCGCCAGCCGTAACGGGGATGCATATCATAATCCGTCCTTGGCTTTCGGATACGATCCGAGAATTTTTAGATAGGCTGTTTTACCCTTCAATTCGTCCAAACAGCTTTTCACGGGCTTGTCCTGGATATGGCCGATCATGTCGACAAAGAAAAGATACTCCCACATTCTTCCTTTGACCGGGTGTGATTCGATTTTCATCAGATTGATCTTTCGCTTTGCGAAGGAATCCAGCGCGCGGTGCAGCGCTCCCGGCGAATCGGGCATCGCAAAAATAATAGATGTTTTATCCTCTCCGGTCGACGTCCCCTCGCCCCGACCGAGCACCAGAAACCGTGTGGTGTTGGAAGGATTATCTTCTATGTCTTCAGCCAGCATATTCAGGCCGTAAGTGGATGCGGCCAGCGCGCTGCCGATGGCGGCAGCTGATTTCTTCCCGCGCACCATCTGGGCTGCCGCGGCCGTGCTTTCCATCTCTCCTAAAACGGCATTCGGCAGGTGGGATCGAAGCCAGCCCTGGCACTGGGCCAGTGCCTGCGGGTGCGAATAAATATTTTTGATGTGCTTCATGCTCCTGCCCGACGAAATCAGACACTGGCTGATCCGTAAATACATTTCCGCCTGGATTTTCAGAGGCGTCAGCACCAAACGGTCGAGCGTTACATTCACAGACCCTTCCAGCGAGTTTTCCACAGGGACAACCCCCCACTCCACGGTGTTTTTTTCCACCTCGTCAAAAACACGCGCAATGCCGCCCTGCGGCCAAAAGGCGCTGGACGTTCCAAAATGCAGGCGCGCCGCCAAATGACTAAACGACGCCTCCGGCCCCAGATAGGCTATGTTCATCGGTTTTTGCAGGTCGCGTGACGCGGAAATAATTTCCCGGAAAATCGTCGTGACCTGACGATCCGACAGGGGTCCTTCGTTGAGCTGCTGCAGATAATTCATCACCCTGGCTTCCTGCGCCGGGTTGTAGACTTCCTGCCCGGTCTGACCCTTGACCTGACCGATCCGGACGGATATTTGCGAACGTTCATTGAGCAGCCTGATAATTGCCCGGTCTTTCTCCCTCATCTTATCCCGCAATGCGTCCAGCGAAGGCTTCATGCTTTCATCTCCTCCAAAACAGCGTTTATGATCTCATCAGGGATACCGCCGTTGACAAACGGCAGTCCGAGTTTCTTTATCAGGACAAAATGAATCACGCCATCTTTTTTCTTCTTGTCCGCTTTCAGTCGGCCGATGACCGCCTGGGATGTACAGTCCGGTGAAATCCGGGTCGGCAGACCCGCCAATGCAATCAGGTTTTCGATGCGCTCCGCGTCGGCCGAGGCCAGATGGTTCAGCCTCACCGAAAGCCTCGCTGCGGCAATCATCCCCAACGCCACGCCTTCACCGTGGGACAGTGCATAGTCGGAAACGGCTTCGAGGGCATGCCCCAGGGTGTGACCGAAATTAAGAATCCGCCTGAGCCCCTGTTCACGCTCATCAATTTCCACGATGGATTTCTTTATCCGGCAGCAGGTCTCAATGATTTTTAGAAGGTAGAACGAATCGCGTTTCTGGATGGCCTCCATATGCTCTTCGAGCAGGCCGAACATTTTATCGTCTTCAATAACACCGTACTTGATAATTTCGGACAGGCCGTTGTTGAATTCCTTCCGGGGCAATGTTTCCAGAAAGTCCAGATCCACAAATACGGCGGACGGCTGATAGAAAGTCCCCAGCAGATTCTTGCCCTGCGGCAAATCCACGGCTGTCTTCCCGCCGATACTGCTGTCCACCTGAGCGACAAGCGTGGTCGGGATCTGAATGTACGGCAC
>JAWOJC010000092.1:0-16048 GCA_046484315.1 Smithellaceae bacterium
CGTGATTCGGAAGACTGGCGTCTGGCGCTTGTCGACTATCTGCGAGGCAATCGCGACCGGGTGGAAGAGTTTGTTTCGCGAACAGACGGTTTGAGTATGCCGCACGTGGAGGCGACCTACCTGGCCTGGATCGATTGCCGCAAGCTGTCCGTCGAGAATCCCGCGCGCTTTTTTGAAGAAGCGGGTGTTGGCTTGTCCGACGGCAGGGACTTCGGGTCTGCGGGGTTTGTACGCCTGAACTTCGGCTGTTCGCGCAGCCTCCTGGCTGAAGCTTTGGGGCGGATGGACGAAGCGATCAGCCGGCGCCTGCCGTTGTAGGGAACCGGTTACCGGTAGCTTTGTGAAAAAAACCGGACGATTGGAATCGCTGTGTCCGGACAATCTAGTGTTTTGTCCGGCACAGCGCTAATCCACCCGAAGGCGGATCTCAATCTCAAGGCGCAATAGTTCGTAAATCAACGCCATATAGGCCGCTCCAATCGACTCTTAAGGACATGGATCCTGCGCAGGTCGCAGGCGTATAGGTGAAGGTATACTTGTTGCTGAGTATGTTGGATATCTGTGTGAAGATGTCTGCTAGGTTGGTCGTATCTGAATTGTAGTATTGTCCGCCGGTGTCGTTGGCCAATTGTTGCATAATCAAGGGTTTTGCAGTCGACGCATGGGCCGGGTCGACATAAAAGATGGTAAAGACCGGAATCCCTTGCACCTTTGCTTCGTCTATGACGGATTGCAGACTTCTTACGCTGGCATTATCGGCGCCATCGGACAGGACGATGACCGCTCGTTTGGTAATTTCGTCAGATCCCTGTGTGGCTCTTTCGATGGATAGGAAAACCGCATCGTAGAGAGCTGTTCCATCGGTTGCACTAAAAGGACTATCGATATAGTTTTGCAAGAGCGTCTTCCCGCCTGCGTCGGTGGTTTGAAAGTAAGGATCGGAGACAGGGTAAAAGTCTGTCGTGGCTTTAAATTTACAAATTGCCGCTTCATCCCTAACGCTATAATCAGCGCTATCACTATAGCGTAAAAGATCAATGAAACCCTTTGCGGCCGTCTTTATATCATCCACCGCGTCGGTGAGGCTGGAGCTTAAATCCAGCGCCAGAACGACCGAAACGTCATCTGGATTTACAATGTCAAAGTCATTGATGGTCTGCGGGCTGCCCCCATTGTGCAGCAGCGTGAAGTTGGTGCTTCCTAAGGTTTCTCCCCAAAGAGGAATTAAAGGATTTGTGACGGTAACACTCACGCTGATTGTGCCAAGGGTGGTACAATCAGATGCATCGATTTGGTTAATCCAAACATTGAGGCCGTAGCCTTCCCCGTTTAAAGTAATATTCACCGTCCGGACATTGCTGGGAATCGTAAGGGTCCGGCTTGCCTGCGCCTGCGCAGTCGGCGTAAATCTTACGACGAAAGAGCAGGTTGCATTTTTGGCCAGTGTAGCTCCGGAACAGTTGTCGCTGGTCACGCTGAATGGTTCGTCAAGGGTCGGGATTGTGCCGATGACCAGGCCGTTGGCTGTGCCGTTGTTAGTTACGGTAAATGCCCGATCCGTGGTGCGATTCAGCACAACGCCGCCGAAACTGTAGGGTGAGGTTTCAGATACGCTGATGTTTGGTTCGGAGACCAGCGTATAGCTGGTTTCGCCACCCCCGCCGCCTCCGCAGGCAACAATGAAAAATATGCCAACGATCATGAGTGCAATCATGGTTATAGATTTATTCATCATGAGTCCCCCCTTTTTGTGTTGGTGATGCCTGATATAGGCAACCTGTGTTTAATAAGATTGTTTGAAAACAGACGCTCATCGACTCTGAGAAGGAAGATTCTTTATAGCTGATGAACGAGCAATGGAGGAATCGCTTGATAAATTATTGTAACCACCGATTGTTTATAAAACGATACGCCAGTGGCCCTGGTTAGTCAATGGATATTATTTTTTTGATAAAAAAACTAAAAGGACTGACGTCAGGACCGGCTGCTTTGCTGATGGGTGACGCAAAGGAATAGGTGAGGGATGTCGTCTGCGGGAATTTATTTTTCCATGGTCTTATGGAACTGGATCTGCGGCCATTCTTCCATGGTGTGGGAAAGTCGCCAGTCGCTCATCGCGAGGTAAACGAAATTGCCTTCGGCGTCGACGGCGACATTCATCTGATTTCGTTTCTGGAATTCTTCCATTTTGCGGGCATCGTCCGCGGTGATCCAGCGGGCCGTCGTATAATCGGCCTTTTCATAATCCGCATAGACACTGTATTCGTCTTTGAGTCTGGCCATGGTGACGTCGAACTGCAAGGCCCCGACGGCGCCCAGAATATTGTCCGAACCCCACAGAGGCCGGAAAACCTGAATGGCGCCTTCTTCGGCCAACTGGATCAATCCTTTTTGCAGGTGTTTGATGCGCAGCGGGTCTTTAAGCCGGACGCGACAGAAATGTTCCGGGGCGAAGTGCGGGATGCCGGTGAACTTGAGGGGTTCTTTTAGGCTGAAGGTGTCGCCGATTTTAATCGTGCCATGGTTGTGAAGGCCGATGATGTCGCCGGGATAGGCTTCCTCTACGTGGGTGCGGTCCTGGGCCATGAAGATGGTGGCGTTGGACAGGGAAACTTCCTTGCCGATGCGGTGATGCATGACTTTCATGCCACGCTCAAATTTGCCGGAGCAGATGCGCATAAAAGCGATGCGGTCGCGGTGCGCCGGATCCATATTGGCCTGAATCTTAAACACAAAGCCGGAAAAATCTTCTTCTGCGGGGCTGACCTGCCGGGTGGTGGTGGAACGCGGGGCCGGAGGCGGTGCGATTTCCACAAAGGCGTCAAGCAGTTCCTTGACCCCGAAATTATTGATGGCGCTGCCGAAAAAAACCGGTGTTTGACTGGCTTTCAGAAACTCTTTGATGTCGAAAGGATTGGCCGCGCCCTCCAGGAGCGCGATTTCTTCACGCAGCTCATTGGCCTGGCTTCCCAGCAATTCATCGAGCAGGGGGTCGTTTAAATCCTCGATGACCGCGCCGTCTTCGGAACGTTTGGCTTTTCCCGGTGTGAAAAGATGCAGCCTTTTGTCGTAGAGGTTATAGACGCCCTTGAATCGCTTCCCCATACCTATCGGCCAGGACAAAGGAGAGCATTCAATTTGCAGTTTGTCTTCGATATCCGCCAGAATGTCCAGTGGTGCCAAGCATTCCCGGTCCATTTTGTTGATGAAGGTGATGATCGGTGTGTTGCGCAGACGGCAGACTTCCATGAGTTTTCTTGTCTGGGTTTCGACGCCTTTAGCCCCGTCGATGACCATGAGGGCGCTGTCAACGGCGGTGAGGACGCGATAAGTGTCTTCGGAGAAGTCCTGGTGACCGGGCGTGTCCAACAGATTAATGTCGCAATCGGCATATTCGAAGTTCATCACAGACGAGGTGACGGAGATGCCTCTTTCCTTTTCGATGGACATCCAGTCGGAAAGGGCGTGCTTGGAGGCCTTACGGGCCTTGACCGCGCCGGCCATCTGGATCGCGCCGCCGAAAAGGAGTAGCTTTTCCGTAAGGGTCGTTTTTCCCGCGTCCGGATGGCTGATGATGCCGAAAGTTCGGCGTCGTTCGATTTCTTTTTCCAGTTGTTTGCTCAAAATTGCCTCTTTCTGTCTGCCGTCTTCATCTTTTGCAATTCGGGGAGCAGCCTATTAACCAATAATCCCCCGGGTGTCAACAGTCAAGAAATTGTTCCCCTGTGATTTCTTGTGTTTTTCTATCGGCGGGATTGAAAAACTCCTTGACAAAAAAGGGATGTTGAATAAAAGTCCCAAGCCGTGAGCGGGCGTAATTCAGTGGTAGAATGTCAGCTTCCCAAGCTGGACGTCGCCGGTTCGAGCCCGGTCGCCCGCTCCATAATTGACCCGTCTGCAGGCAGGCACTTCCGACGCGGCAAATATTACTTGCATTGCCTCTTGGCATATGGTAGTGGCATTTCCGACGATCACTGAAAGTAGTATGCTGAAGTGGGCTTTTGCCCACTTTTTTATTTTCCGAAGCGATGCATGTTTATGTACGATGACTTGAAAGAAAAAATATGGCAACTGGCCGAACCGGTTGCGTTGTCCGAAGGGACGGAGCTGATACACGTGGAATGCGTTAAGATGAACGCGCGCTGGGTCTTTCGGCTTTTTCTCGACAAGGAGGGTGGCGTCACCTTGGATGACTGCAGTGCGGTGAGCAATCAACTGGGCGATATTCTGGATGTCCATGATCTGTCGCACGGCCCTTACACACTGGAGGTTTCGTCACCGGGAATTGACCGGCCCATATCGCGCGACGCGGATTTTGAGCGCTTCAAAGGGGAAAAAATCAAACTGAAAACTCAGATCAAAATTGATGGAACAAAGAATTTTCAGGGCACGCTTGTCGACTTTCTGGAAGAAAACGGCCGGATGGTGGTTCGGCTTGACGTGGCCGGTAAAATCATCAACGTTCCGAAAAGTGAGATCGCCAAAGCCAATCTGGCAGACGATACGGATATTATGGTTGAATGAGATATTGGCAGGCCGGCTGAAATGGTTGCAGCTCAGAGAAGAAATAGGGAGGAATTCGTAAATGTTTCAGGAGCTTAAACGTCTGATCGAGCAGATGGGTAAGGACAGGGGTATAGACAAGTCAATTATCACGGAAGCCCTTGAGGCCGCCATGCTGACGGCGGCACGTAAAAAATTAGGGCCTAATGTGGATATTGAAGCGCACTACAATGACGAGGCCGGGGAAATCGAGGTTTTCCAGTTTAAAACAGTCGTGGATAAGGTGCTCGATCCCGAAACACAAATTGCCAGGGAAGAAGCCCGCGCGACCCTCGATGAGGAGGCTGAGCCGGGGGATTCTCTGGGTATGAAAATTGAGACGAGTTCTTTTGGACGCATTGCCGTGCAGATGGCCAAGCAGATCATTATTCAACGGGTCAAGGACGCGGAACGCGACAATATCTTCGATGAATATAAAGACCGCAAAGGTGAATTAATCAACGGGTTCGTGCAGCGGTTTGAAGGCGGCAATATCATCGTTAATCTCGGACGCGCCGAGGGCGTGGTGCCTATGTCTGAACAGATTCACCGCGAAGCATACAAGCGCGGCGAGCGTATCCGGACGTACCTCTTCGAGGTGAAGAAGAATACAAAGGGGGCGCAGATTATTCTGTCGAGGACGCACCCCGCATTTCTCAAAGCTCTTTTTGAAGTGGAAGTTCCGGAAATTTCCGAAGGTCTTATTGATATCGTCAGTGTAGCCCGTGAACCGGGCAAACGCGGCAAAATCGCCGTTCGGGCCAAGGATAGGGATATCGATCCGGTGGGCGCCTGCGTGGGGATGCGCGGCACGCGCGTACAGAGTGTCGTTCAGGAGCTGCGCGGTGAAAAAATTGACATTATCCCCTACACGGAAGACGCAGCCAAGTACGTTTCGAGTGCCTTGTCTCCGGCCAAAGTCAATCGCGTGTTTGTTGATGATGAGAGCCGCGCGATGATCGTCATCGTACCGGATGACCAGTTGTCCCTGGCCATCGGCAAAAACGGTCAGAACGTTCGTTTGGCAGTCAAACTGACCGGCTGGAAAATCGATGTCAAGAGCGAGACAATGGCCGCGGAAAAAGAGGATGACGCGCACAAGGCGCTGACCAGAATCCCCGGTATCGGTCCGGCTATGGCAGAGAAGCTCTTTGCTGCGGGTATCAAGAGTATTGCGATGCTGGCGGCCGTTGATCCGGAAATGCTCTGCGAGATTCCGGGCGTCGGTGAAAAAACCGGCGGAGAATGGATAGAAGAAGCTGGGAAGCTTTTGGACGAAGAAGCCAAAGGCGGCAAATAGGAAGCAATGAATATGTTTGGTGGGCAGGACATTTAACTCAGGGAGTTTTGGGAATGGCTAAAAAGCGGGTTCACGAATTGGCCAAGGAACTTGGTTTGGAGAATAAGGAACTGATCGCTCGTCTGGAAGGACTCGGCATCACAGTGAAATCCCACGCCAGCTCTTTGGAAGATCACGAAATTGAAAGGGTGCGGGAAGACCTGCAGGCCACTTCGCCGCGGCAGATTGTGGAAGAAAGAATTAAGACCACAGTTATCCGGCGCCGCGCGGTGCGTACGCCGGTCGAAACGACTGAATCTGAAGAAGGTTCAGAAGCGCCGGAAGAAACCCCGGCGCCTGAAAAAGCCCTCTCATCCGTTGAACAGAAAAAGGATGCTGATCCGGCAGCGCAGGAAGTGTCCGAAGTCCAAAAGCCTAAAGATGAACCATCGCCTGTGGCCGGTGAAGCAAAGACAGAGGATGTCTCCCGGGAGACGACTAAAGATCTTTCCGCTGACATCAAAGACGTGCCGCTGACGGAGGCTGCCAAACCCGTTTTGGAAACAGTGCCGGTCAAACCGCCACCCGTGATTCTGCCGGTTAAACCGCCTGTCATGTCCCGGCACAAAATCACCAAACCGGAGGCTAAAAAGGATATTCCTTTCAAAGCGCCCGCAAAGCCTGGCGAAAAAATTGTCACGCCACCGGAAGACAAAACGATCAAAAAAGAGTTCGATAAAACCAAGAAAAAGGGCAAAGGGCCTGTCGAAGTTTTTATCGAAGAAGAAAAGGAAGTTCCGCGCCGCAAAGTCATTGAGAAAAAGATTGAGAAGAAAATAAGAAAAGTTGATGACGACCGCGAAGTTGTTTTCAGCAAATGGCGCGAAGATAAGAAAAGTGCACCTGTCCGGATGAAGAAAACCGAAATCACGGTGCCCAAAGCCATTAAGCGGCGCATTCGGGTAGGGGAAACGATTTCGACGGGCGAACTGGCCAAAAGAATGGGCGTTAAGGCCGGCGAGGTCATTAATAAATTGATGGGTATGGGCGTAATGGCGACGATCAATCAGTCGATCGATTACGATATTGCCGTTCTTGTGGCATCCGAGTTCAGCTTTCAGGTGGAAAAGGCGGAAATGGAATTTGAAGAGACGCTCCTGCAGCCGGAAAGCATAGAGGTGAATATGAAACCGCGTGCTCCGATTGTGACGATCATGGGTCACGTGGATCATGGTAAAACGTCGCTTCTGGATACGATTCGCCAGACCAATGTCATTGACGGTGAGGCGGGCGGCATCACGCAGGCGATCGGCGCGTATCATGTGCATATCAATGGCCGCGACATTGTTTTTCTCGATACGCCCGGCCATGAAGCCTTTACCGCCATGCGCGCGCGCGGCGCCCAGGTCACGGATATCGTGGTGCTGGTGGTGGCGGCCGACGACGGGGTGATGGGGCAGACGATTGAAGCGATCAACCATTCCAAAGTGGCCGGTGTGCCGATTATCGTGGCAATCAATAAAATTGACAAGCCGGGTGCCGATCCTGAAAAGATCAAGCAGGCGCTGACCGAATACGGGCTTTTGTCCGAGCAGTGGGGCGGGGATACTATTTTCAGCGAAGTGTCCGCCAAAATGAAAATCGGTATTGAAGAGCTCTTGGAGCTGATTTTGCTTCAGGCAGATGTCATGGAACTCAAAGCCGATCCCGATGTGGCCGCCCGGGGCATTATCGTAGAAGCCAAACTGGACCGCGGCCGCGGTCCGGTAGCGACCGTTCTGATTCAGCAGGGCACATTGCATGAAGGGGATGCGTTTGTTTCGAAAATGGATTCCGGCCGTGTGAGGGCTATGGTCAACGATCAGGGCAGGCGCGTCAAGGAAGCCGGTCCTGCCATGCCGGTGGAAGTCATCGGTTTTTCCAGTGTTCCCCAGACGGGTGCTGAATTCGTGTGTGTGGAAGATGAAAAGAAGGCGCGCAGCATTGCCGATTACTGGCTCAGAAAAACACGCGAGAAAGAGCTTTCCGCTTCCTCCAAGATCACCCTCGAGCAGCTATACCAGAAGATCAAAGAGGGTGTGAAGGATCTCAACGTGATTATCAAAGCCGATGTGCAGGGCTCCATTGAGGCGATTGCCGACGCACTGCACAAGCTTTCCACCGAAGATGTTCAGCTCAAGGCGATCCACAGTTCCACCGGCGCGATCAGTGAGACGGACGTCATGCTCGCGTCGGCGTCCAACGCGATCATCATCGGATTCAATGTTCGCCCGGATGCCCGGGTGAGTGAACTTGCCGAGCAGGAAGGCGTGGAAATCAAGCTCTACGATATTATCTATAACGTCATTGCCGATGTGCGTGCGGCGATGGAAGGGCTTTTGGATCCGGAATACAAGGAAATTGTGCAGGGACGTGCCGAAGTTCGCGAACTCTTCAAGGTTCCCAAGGTCGGCATTATTGCCGGATGTCATGTGACGGACGGTAAAATCACCCGGTCGGCCGGCATCAAACTGGTGCGCGACAGCGTGGTGGTTTTTACCGGCAAGCTTCTTTCTTTGAAGCGCTTTAAGGATGACGCCAAAGAGGTGTTAACCGGTTTTGACTGCGGTATCGGCATCGAAGGATTTAATGATATCCATGTGGGCGATGTGGTTGAGTCGTTCATCATGGAAACCATCGAAAGAAAACTTTAATGCGATCTGTCGATCGGGTTTTATCGTCTTATGGTGATCGGTTACGGCATTATTCGTTTAAGGATCGAGCCCTCCGGTTCTTTGAAGGACAAAAGAAGCGTTTTGAATAAAATTATAAAACGCGTGCAAAACGAGTTTAATGTTTCTATTGCGCAAACCGGTGATCTGGATGACCGCCGCTTCGCGCAGCTCGGCTTTGCGCTGGCGGGCAATGAGTCACGCTACATCAATAGCAAGGTGGATCATCTGCTTCGGTTTATCGGCGATTTGCATGTGGCGGATGTGCTGAACTCAAAAATAGAATTGATGGTGGTTTCGGATTTTCTCGAAGCAACCGATTGGGAAGCAGGCAAGTACGATGAATTTTAAAAGAGCGGATAGAGTCGGCGAATTGATCATGGCGGAAACGTCCGATATTCTGCTCAAGGCGGTGAAAGACCCGCGTCTGCATACGGTAACGATCACGGCGGTGAAGGTGACCGATGATCTGCGCAACGCCAGAATTTACTTTGTCGAAATGGGCAAAGATGAGTTAAGTGAAGAAATTCAGTCCGCATTGGCTAAGGCCAGCGGGTTTGTGCGCCGCGAGTTGGGTCATCGTCTGCAGCTGCGTTTTGTGCCACAGATTGCTTTCGTACACGACACGTCCTTCGGTTACGGTAATCGTATTGAAAAACTCCTGGCCGAAATTAACAAACAGGAAGAGGAACATGATTAAAAGAATACTTGCGGCCATATCCGCAGGGCAGCGTTTTTTAATTACGGCGCATGTGCGTCTGGACGGAGACGCGCTGGGGTCTGAGTTGGCTTTATATGAGATGCTGAGGAACTTGGGCAAGGAAGCCGTCATCTATAACCAGGATGCCACACCGCAGCACTACCGTTTTTTACCCGGTGCGGATGACATTGTTCATGAAATGGAGAACATCGAAAAATTCGATGTCGGATTTGTTCTTGATTGTTCCGAACTGGACCGCGTGGGAGATATCGCCTCTGAGGTTGTCAAAATTAAAACACTGATCAATGTCGATCATCACGTGTCCAACGGCGGTTTCAGTGAGCTGCGGCTGCTGGATTCCCAGGCGAGTTCCACGGGAGAACTCCTCTACCGCCTGATGCGTGAGACGGGCATGAAGATGACCAGGGACGTCTGCACGAATCTATATACGGCCATCTTGACGGATACGGGAGGGTTTCGCTACTCGAACACGCATCAGGACACCCTGCGGGCGGCGGGTGATCTGGTCGAGGGCGGTGCGGATCCACAGTGGATCTCTGAAAATATTTATGAAAGCGATCCGCCGGCCAAGCTCCAGCTTCTCTCCCGGGTTCTGGAAACATTAACCCTCGATATGCAGACCAAAACCGCTTCTTTAGTCGTGACGTTCGATCATCTTCGCGAGACGGGCGCGACGATGGAGCATACGGACGGATTTATTGATCTCCCGCGCACCGTGAAGGGAATTGATATCGCCATGCTCTATACGCAGATGGGCGATCAGCTTTACAAGTTGAGCCTGCGTTCCAAAGGCAGGGTCAATGTGGAAAAAATCGCCCGCCAGTTCGGGGGCGGCGGACACGTGAACGCGGCGGCATGCAGAATTGAGGGCGATATTGAAACCATCAAGACGCAGGTGCTTGAAGCAGTCAGGAAATTGTAGGGGCTGATGGACGGTATTGTGGTTATCGATAAACCGGCAGGTCTAACTTCGCACGATGTCGTAAGTGAAGTCAAAAAAATCCTGGGCGCTCAAAAAGCCGGACATACAGGCACGCTGGATCCGATGGCCACCGGTGTTTTGCCGGTCTGCATCAATGAGGCCACCAAGCTGGCTCAATTTCTGCTGGCTGAGAATAAGACTTACCTGGCAACGATGTTGTTGGGGGTTCAGACGGACACGCAGGATACGGAGGGGAAGGTAATTCACAAATCCGATCGGATTGTCGCAGAAAAAGAAATCCGGGCGGCTCTGGCGCGAATGGTGGGCAGAATTAAACAGATTCCCCCAGCGTTTTCAGCCTTGAAGCACAAAGGAAAGCCTCTGTATAAATATGCGCGCGCGGGAGAATTTCCTGACGTTCCGGAGCGGGAAGTAGAGATTTTCAGCCTCGACATCAAGGAGCTTTCATTTCCCTATGTGACATTTATGGTTTCATGCTCCAAGGGAACATACATCAGAACGCTTTGTTCAGATGTCGGCAATATGCTGGGCTGCGGGGCCTGTCTTTCCGGCTTGCGAAGGCTGCAGAGTGGTTTTTTCACAGAAGGTCTGGCTTTGTCCCTGGAAGGAAACGACAGGGCTCAAATCAAAGCGAAGCTTCTGGGTGGGATGTTGCCCATGTCGCAATGTCTGCCCGCGTTTGCAGACAGACAAGTCAGTAAGGCGCAGGCGGATAAACTGCGTGCCGGATTTCAGCCGGATGAGGAGATGATCCGGGGTGATGTTCTTCCTTTTATTGCGGCGGGAGATATGATAAAGTTTACCACCCCTGAAGGACACCTTGTGGCGGTGGCCGCAAGCAACGGGCCGGCCTACGGGGCGAAGACGATCAGGGTTTTTAAAGACACGAACGAATAAATGAACACCAAACCAATAACATAGGAATATATTATCAGAGGGAGGAAATAAGCGTGTTAACTGTTGAAAAGAGAAAAACATTAATAGAGGATTATCGGCTGCACGAGAAAGACACCGGTTCGCCGGAAGTACAGATTGCCCTTTTGAGCGCGAGAATTGAATATCTGACAGAGCATTTCAAGGCGCATCAGAAGGACCATCATTCACGGCGGGGTTTGCTTAAACTCGTCGGGCAGAGAAGAAGATTGCTCAATTACATCAAAGCGGATGACGTAGAGCGTTATCGAACCATTATCAAACGTCTGGGGCTCAGGAAGTAACTATAGAGTGATTCAAGGGCGGAAGGCAAAAGTTTGACCGATTGGCGAAGTGTTTATGCATTCCTGCGTCAATCGGCTTTTGCGTTTCGCCCTTGAATTTCCTGTTTCCGGATATCAACCCAATTATTGGAGGAAAGTCAATGAGTAACATATTTAGTACGGATTTTGCGGGGCGTAATTTTTCGCTGAAGACCAATTACGTGGCCGCGCAGGCAGACGGGGCCATGCTGGTTTATTATGGCGATACCGTTGTCCTGGTGACGGCGGTATCTTTAAAGACTGTCAGAGAGGGCCTGGATTTTCTGCCGCTGACGGTGGATTATCAGGAAATGACCTATGCGGCGGGGAAAATTCCGGGAGGTTTTTTCAAAAGAGAAGGGCGACCCAATGAGCGTGAAACATTAACATCACGTATTATTGACCGTTCGATTCGTCCGCTGTTTCCTAAAGGATATTATTCTGAAACACAGATTGTTGCTACGGTGCTGTCTGTGGATCGCGAAAACGATGCAGATGTCGCGGCTCTGATCGGCGCGTCGGCCGCACTGGAAATGTCCGATGTTCCGTTTAAGGGACCGATTGCCGGCGTGCGCGTCGGCCGCATCAAGGGTGAACTGATTGCGAACGCCACACCGGAAGCGATGAAGGAAAGCGAAATGAATCTCTTCCTGGTGGGACGGAAAGTGACGCCTGGAACGTCGGGCCGCCCCTATGATGTGGAACTGGTCATGATGGAAGGTGAAGCCAAAGAAGTGCCGGAAGACATTATCGTGGATGCCATCAAATTCGGTCTGGAAGCTATCCGGCCTGTGATCGACCTGCAAGATGAAATGCGCCAGGCGATCGGCAAAGTAAAGCGGGTTGTGGCGGAAGTCGCCCCGGATGAGGACCTCATTGCACAGGTGCGCGCTGCGGCGTTGCCGGGACTTCAGGAAGGCTACGGCATGCCGCGTAAGCTGGAACGCTACAGCAAATTGAGTGATGTCCGTTCCTCTGTCATTAAAGAAATCGGCGCGGGAGACGCGGCGCTTGGTAAAAAAGTCGCTGCGATTATCGAGCATCTGGAATCACGTATTTTAAGAGATATGATTCTTCAGGATAAGAGAAGAATCGATGGTCGCTCTTCGACCGATATCCGCCCGATCAGTTCTGAAGTCGGTGTGCTGCCTCGCGCCCATGGCTCCGCCTTGTTTTCCCGTGGAGAAACGCAGGCGCTGGCTGTCCTCACGTTGGGCACTTCCTCGGATGAGCAGAGGATGGACTACGTGGGCGGCGAAGAGATGCGCTCGTTCATGCTGCACTACAACTTTCCTCCCTACAGCGTCGGTGAGGCGAAATTTCTTCGCAGTCCTGGCAGAAGAGAAATCGGCCACGGGGCCCTGGCCCGCAAGGCGTTGGTTCCCATCCTGCCTTCAACAGAAGAGTTTCCTTATACCATCCGGATTGTATCGGAAGTTCTCTCTTCCAACGGATCGTCCTCCATGGCGACGGTGTGCGGCGGTATTTTGTCTATGATGGACGGCGGTGTTCCGGTAAAGGACATTGTCGCGGGAATTGCCATGGGACTTCTTAAAGAAGGAGAAGAGGTGGTTGTCCTGTCCGATATCCTGGGCGATGAAGACCATGCCGGCGATATGGATTTCAAAGTCTGCGGCACGGAAAAAGGTGTTACCGCTTTGCAGATGGATATCAAAATCGACGGCTTGACCGAGGACATTCTGCGCAAAGCGCTGGCCCAGGCCAGAGAAGGACGCATTCACATCATCGGTAAGATCCGTGAAACGATGACAGCGCCCCGTGGAGACATTTCCCTGTATGCCCCGCGGATCACCACGGTGAAAGTCAAGGCGGATCAGGTCCGAACCGTCATTGGTTCCGGCGGCAAGAATATCCGCCAGATCATCAGTGAAACCGGCGTGACCATCGATGTGGAAGACGACGGCACCGTGACGATCGCGTCTTCTGATTCAGAAGCGGCAGCCCGCGCGGTGGCGATGGTCAAATGGCTGACCGAGGAAGCGGAAATTGGCAAGATTTACCGCGGTACAGTAAAGAAAATTGTCGATTTCGGGGCCTTTGTTGAAATTTTACCCGGAACGGAAGGTCTGCTGCATATTTCTCAGATTGCCAAAGAGCGAATTGCCAAGGTGACGGATGTTCTTCAGGAAGGCGACGAAGTTATGGTCAAAGTTCTTGAAGTGGACAAGTCAGGTAAGATTCGCCTCAGCCGCAAGGAAGCGATGGAAGCTGACGCCAAATAGTGCGTCTTTTACCAAACCGTTTATCAGTCTGTCCGCAGGGGCCAGTTACCGCTGACCCCTGCGGTTCAAATACATTTTCTCGATTTCATGGAAAAAATAACAGTTCACATTCAAAAGATGACGGGCAGTGAGGATATTCCTCTTCCTGCTTACATGACCGAACAGGCTGCGGGCATGGATATCTACGCAGCGGTGACATCGGATGAAGTAATTTTCCCGGGTGAGCGAAAGAAAATTCCGACGGGCATTGCCATTGCGCTGCCTGAAGGATATGAAGCGCAAATCCGACCGCGTAGCGGACTGGCTATCCATCAGGGAATTACGCTTTTGAATTCTCCCGGCACCATTGATGCGGATTACCGCGGCGAAATCGCCCTGATTGTGATCAACCACGGCCAGGTGCCTTTTGCGGTTCAAAGAGGCATGCGTCTGGCGCAAATGGTGATTCAGAAAGTCTGTCAGGCCAGGTGGGTGCAATCCGCTATGCTGGATGAAACCGTCAGAGGTCAGGGTGGCTTCGGGCATACTTGACTATCTTTCCGGGGTTTAGAAAATGTCTTGGGTTTTGCATTTGAGGTTAAACAGTGATATGAAAAAAATAAAATTGCATAACGACAAGTATTTATGAAAAAAAACAAAGTTAAAAAAACAATTCAGGAAATCAACGACAAGATAAAAAAAGGATGCGCCGTTGTCGTGACCGCCGAGGAAATGATCGATGTGGTGGAGCGGCATGGCCATGTTGAAGCAGCGAGACGGATTGATGTGGTAACCACCGGAACATTCGGTCCGATGTGCTCTTCCGGCACTTTTCTCAATTTCGGTCATACGGCTCCGCGCATTCGGGCGTCTAAAGTCTGGTTTAATGATGTGCCTGCCTATGGAGGGGTTGCGGCAGTTGATTGTTATCTGGGGGCGACAGAAGTGGTCGAAGGCGACCCGCTCAACAGTGTTTATCCGGGAGAGTTCAATTACGGCGGCGGTCACGTGATCGAAGATCTTGTTTCCGGCAATGCCGTCAAATTAAGGGCGGAGGGTTACGGCACCGATTGCTACCCGTCGAGGAAACATGAAAAGAACATTACCATCAACGACCTCAGAGATGCCGTTTTGTTCAACCCCCGCAACGCTTATCAAAACTATAATTGTGCCGTGAATCTTTCGGATGCCACGATTTATACTTATATGGGCATGTTGCGTCCCCGGATGGCCAACGTTTCATATTCAACATCCGGTCAGCTGAGTCCTTTGTTTAATGATCCTTACTATCGCACTATCGGAATTGGCACACGCATTTTCTTAGGAGGGACACAGGGGTTCGTGGCCTGGCCGGGTACACAGCACAATCCCAATGTGGTCAGAGGCGCGAACGGTGTGCCAAAGGAGGGCGCAGGTACTGTCGCCGTCATCGGTAATTTAAAGGATATGAGTCCTGAGTGGCTGGCCGGTGCCAGTATTTTAGGTTACGGTGTCTCGTTGTTTGTCGGTATCGGAATTCCTATTCCGATCTTAGACGAAGATATGGCCATGTTCACCGCGGTGAAAGACCAAGATATTTACGCTCAGGTTTATGATTACAGCATGGACTATCCCAAAGGCAATCCCAAACCGGTGGCGGAGGTCAGCTATAAAGCGCTACGCAGCGGTGCGGTGTTTATCAACGGGAAAAAAGTCATCGCTGCCCCTCTTTCTAGTTATTACAAGGCTGCGCAAATCGCCAATGTTTTGAAGGATTGGATTGAAAGCGGCAAATTTTTGCTCGGTGAACCCCAACAAACCCTGCCTTCTGTTCTTTTCTAAGTTGTCGATATTTATAGTCATTGATGTGTCCTGGCTGCTCGGGCGAGAAGGTTTTGTGATTCTTGTCACGCGATGTGCTTTTTCTTGTTAAAGTATCTCGGTTATAGGCCGATAAAATAAACGGCGATGTTTCTTATGAATGAGCAATGTTAATTAAGATTAATGAATTTTCATAATTGTTAAATATTTTCTTGACATTTTATTTTATTTGTTGTTTTTTGGAATCAAAATAAGGTGTCACTTTAAATTATGGCAGATAATATTCGGAAAAACAGAGTGAAAAAGTTTCGGGAGGCTATTCCTTTGAGCATGTCTGAATTGGCACGCGAAGCGGGGCTTGCGCCACAGACGATTGCTAAAATGGAAAAAGGCCTGTCCACAAGAAAAAATTCCGAACTGAAAGTGGCTAAAGCGCTGCAGAAACCGTATGAGGAAGTTTTCCCTGCTTAATGTTCTGTCGGGCTTGGCGTTTTTTTCTGGAAAAAAGTGGTGCTTATATGTCTTTAGGTGTAATTTTGCTTCTTGAAGGGTTGTCGTTCAATGAAGATAGGCAGGTATCTGGTTGTCTTTATTT